>NZ_CP101655.1:3231228-3514103 GCF_028830055.1 Pseudomonas serboccidentalis | reverse complement strand
GCGGCCTGCCAGCCGCCCCATCTCCAACTGACCACACCCAATCCCACTGTAGGAGTGAGCCTGCTCGCGAAGGCGGCCTGACAGCCGCCCCATCTCCAACTGAATGCACTCAATCCCATTGTAGGAGTGAGCCTGCTCGCGATGACGGCCTGCCAGCCGCCCCATCTCCAACTGAATGCACTCAATCCCACTGTAGGAGTGAGCCTGCTCGCGATGACGGCCTGCCAGCCGCCCCATCTCCAACTGACCACACCCAATCCCATTGTAGGAGTGAGCCTGCTCGCGAAGGCGGCCTGACAGCCGCCCCATCTCCAACTGAATGCACTCAATCCCATTGTAGGAGTGAGCCTGCTCGCGAAGGCGGCCTGCCAGCCGCCCCATCTCCAACTGAATGCACTCAATCCCACTGTAGGAGTGAGCCTGCTCGCGAAGGCGCAGTGTCAGTCACTATTAATGTTTGGATGCGCTAACGCTTTCGCGAGCAGGTTCGCTCCCACAAGGGTTCAGCTGTGTGCTGGGGATTGTGCGATTTCGACGTTATCCAGCACGCGATTCACCGTCAGCATGATGCTCGCCGAGGCCAGTGATTCGCAGGCGTGGACCAGCAGGCTCTCGTTGTCCATGCCTGGGGCGACCTGGAACAGGGCGCAGGGTTTCAGGTAATGGTCGAGGGCGCGTTCGGCGGCGTCGTGGAGTTTTCTCGAATCGAGGGATTCGTAGGGGGAGGTGTTGTCGGGTTCGGGGGGACGGGGTGTGGGTTTGATCGTGATGAATTCTCAGTTGGTGAAGTGGAGCTACCTTCGATTGCCGCGACGCAATCTGGGGTGGCAGCTGTACGCAGGTTCGCGGACCGATAACTGAGGAATCGGGATACCCTCCTGGGAAGGTATCCCGCGCACAGCCGCCATGAAACAACCAACAGGCACTGGCAGGTGCTGTCAGGCTGGCGATTATGCATCAGTTACCAGGCCGCGACGCCCAGTCGCTGAATTTCCAGCGACCCTATGAGCCTATCCAGCTGACTTGCGAGGCACAACCGACGCGACTTGTCGGAAATATCCGCAAAATCACCTCTGTCTGTAGGAGCTGCCGAAGGCTGCGATCTTTTGACGTTGCCCTTTCAAAATCACAGCCAGATCAAAAGATCGCAGCCTTCGGCAGCTCCTACACAGATCAAAAGCAAAAAAGGCGATGCCCCTCACGGAGCATCGCCTTTCCTTTACCGCCGTTAAAACTTATTCCGGCAGTTTGTACGCAATCACGTAGTCACCCATCTTGGTGCCCAGCGAACCGTGACCGCCAACAACGAGCAGCACGTATTGCTTGCCGTCCTTGCCGGTGTAGGTCATTGGAGTCGCTTGGCCGCCGGCCGGCAGACGCGATTTCCACAGTTCTTTACCGGTGTTCACGTCGTAGGCGCGCAGGTACTGGTCGAGGGTGCCGCTCAGGAAGCCGACGCCGCCTGCAGTGACCATCGAGCCGCCCATGCTTGGCACGCCCAGGGTGAAGCCGATCGGGATTGGCGAGCTGTCGCGGCTGGTGCCGTTTTTGCGTTTCCACACGACTTTGCCGGTGGTCAGGTCGATACCGGCGACGTAGCCCCAGGCCGGGGCCTGGCACGGTACGCCGAATGGCGACATGAACGGGTGCATGATCACCGCGTATGGCGCGCCAGTGTTTGGTTGCACGCCAGCGGTTTCGCTTTCGCGTTTGCTGCCGGCGGCCACTTCGGCACGTGGCACCATTTTCGACACGAAGGCCATGTAGTTCGGGCTGGTGAACAGCATCTGGCGAACCGGGTCGACCGAGACGCCGCCCCAGTTGAACACACCGACGTTACCCGGGTAGATCAGGCTGCCTTGCTCCGACGGAGGCGTGTACTGACCTTCGTAGCGCAGTTCCTTGAACTGGATGCGGCACAGCATCTGGTCGAACGGGCTCGCGCCCCACATGGCTTTTTCGGTCAGTTCCGGGGCCAGCAGGTTGAGGTCCGAACGGGCCTGGGTCGGTGCGGTGTGGTCGCCTTTCACGGCGCCTTGCGGTACCGGGATTTCCTTGATCGGAATGATCGGCGTGCCGTCACGACGGTCGAGGACGTACAGGCTGCCCTGTTTGGTCGGGGCGATCAGCGCAGGTTTCACGCCGTCGGCGGTTTTCATGTCGAGCAGGGTTGGCTGGCTGCCAACGTCCATGTCCCACAGGTCGTGGTGGGTGAACTGGTAGTTCCAGCGCACTTTACCGGTGGCCAGGTCCAGAGCAACGATGCCGGCGCTGAATTTCTCGGCGCCCGGGGTGCGGTCAGCGCCCCACTGGTCTGGGGTCTGGTTGCCCAGTGGCAGGAAGACCATGCCGAGTTTTTCGTCGACGCTGGCCAGCGACCACATGTTGGCCGAGTTGCGGCTGTAGGTTTCACCCGGAGCCAATGGCTCGGTGGCGTCCGGCTTGTTGCTGTCCCAGTTCCAGACGAGGTGGCCGTCGCGCACGTCGAAGGCGCGGATCACGCCCGATGGCTCGTTGGTCGATTCGTTGTCGGTCACGTGACCGCCCATGATCACCAGATCACGGGTAATCGCCGCCGGCGAGGTGGAGTAGTAACCACCGGCAGTGAACGGGCCGATGCCTTGGGTCAGGTCGACCACGCCGTTTTTGCCGAAGCCTTCGCAGATCTTGCCGGTGTCGGCGTTCAGCGCGATCAGGCGGGCATCTGCAGTTGGCAGGTACAAGCGACGCGGGCAGGCCTGAGCGACGGCTTTGCCGGCTTCGGAGATGACGGCGGAAGCGGCGTTTTCGGACTTGGCGTAAGCGGCTTCGTCGTAGTACGACACGCCACGGCAGGTCATGTGGGCGAAGCCCTTGAAGCCCACCGGGCTCTTGATCTGCGGGTCGAAGCGCCACAGTTCTTTGCCGGTGTCCGGGTCCAGAGCCAGCACTTTGCTGTGCGCGGTGCAGGCATAGATCATGCCGTTGGCTTTGAGCGGGGTGTTTTCGTTGGTCAGCTCCACCGGGTCATCGGCAGTCGGCAGGTCGCCGGTCTGGATGCGCCAGGCTTCTTGCAGCTTGCCGACGTTGGCCGGAGTGATTTGCTTGAGCGGCGAGTAGCGGTCACCGAACTCGGTGCGGCCATAGGCCTGCCAGTCGCCTTCAGGCATTTGCGGCGCGGTGCTGGTCATGTCCGCGGTGTCGCGGCCCAGTTCGCCGAAGGTTTCGCCCGGGTGGGTGAACAGGCTGGCCAAAGCGGTCACGCCGGCCAGAACCACGGCCACGCTCAGACCACCAGTGCCCATTGGCGCCGGGCCTGTGAGCAGCAATGGACGACGGAACCACGGCAGCAACATCACGATGCCGAGGACGAACCACAGGGCCAGACGCGGCACCAGTTGCCACCAGTCCAGACCGACTTCCCACAGGGCCCAGACCGTGCTGGCGAACAGCACGATGGCATACAGGCCCAGCGCTGCACGACGACGCAGCAGCAACAGAATGCCGGTCAGCGCAATGCCGATACCGGCCAGCAGGTAGTACAGCGAGCCGCCGAGCATGCTCAGCTTGACTCCCCCGGCCAGCATGGCCAGGCCCATCAGTAGAAGCAGAATGCCGAGCAGGCTCGGTAACAGACGGCCCCGACTCGAAGCACTTTCGGTGCTCATAGTGTGATTCTCCGTGACGTTTCAAGTAGTCCCGCGCAGTAGTCACTGTAGATGACGATTGGGCGCAGGCATGGTTCAGATAAAACTTGTGTAGCTAACGAATTTCATTCGTTGTAGGAGTGAGCCTGCTCGCGATAGCGGTGTTTCAGTCACTGGAGATGTCGCCTGGAACACCGCTATCGCGAGCAGGCTCACTCCTACAATGGATTTGCGTAAATCGTTTAGAACGACGACTGGATCTTGATCCCCGCGATCAGTGCGTCATCAACCTTGTCCACGCCGCCCGGATGGCGGATGTATTGCAGGTTCGGGCGCACGGTCAGCCAGTTGGCGAGGTGCACGCCGTAATAGAGTTCGGCGCTGTATTCGGTGTCCTGCGGTGGCAGGAAGGACGGATCGTCATAGTCGTAGACGGCGTGCGCCTGATTGCTCGCCTCGGCGTTTTTACGCAAGGCCGGGTTGACGTGCACGCGGGCCAGGGCGAAACCGATGTCGTCCTTGGCGCGGGCATCGAACGGGCCTTTGTAGACGACACCGGCCTGCACGTAGTTGTCGATCGCGTTGGTTTTCTTGTCGTGCATGGTGGCGTTGGCAAACACACTCAAGCCGCGCGAGTGGTCGCTGGCGATGCTGGTGACTTGCTGTTGGGCACCGAACCACACGCCGTGTTTGCTCGACGCGCTGCGGTAGGCTTCGCCGCTCAGTGCGGCAGGCTGGCCGTTCTGGTCTTTATAGACGTCAGAGGCCTTGGCGCTGCTGTAGTAGTAACCGGCACGGTATTCGCCCGGCAGACCATTGAGCTTCGGCGTCCACACCAGTTCGACTGGCAACACGGCGCCCTGGGTGCCGCTGCCGCTGAGTTTGAAGCCGTTGCCGCGATCAAGGTTCGACGGGTTCTGCTCGTAAGCGCCAACCTGGGCGTACAGCTCTGGCGTCAGGTGATATTTGACCCGCAGCGCCCACTGGCTGACCGGCCAGTTGTACCAGATGCCGCCGACCCAGTTACCGACCTGCGAGCCGCAGAATGCCAGGTTCTGGAAGTCACACGGGAAGCTGTTGAAGTCTTCGCCTTCGCCGAAACGGCCGACCTTGATGTCGAGTTTCTGGTCGAAGAATTTCTGCTGATACCACATCTGCGTCAAGCGCGTGGTCTGGCCACGGCCCCAGACTTCCTGCGCCGAGGTGAAGCCGCCAACGCGCGGATCGTTGATCCGGTCGTTGCTGATGTTGTTGCCGCTGCGCTTGGTGATGGTCAGTTGAAACTCGGCATCGTCCCAGCCAAGGATCTTTTGCAGGTCCAGGTGCGTGCCCAGACCGAACTGGTCGCTGTAGCGCGCGGTGCGATCGTGGTCGTAGCCGCCGTGCAGGTTGCTGCCCATTTCGCCGGTGTAATCGAGTTTGAAGTCGTAGCCTTTTTCCGAGAGTTCTGTGCGCGTGCCGTTCCAGTCACCGAGCATGTACGGTGACTCACTGTCGAACGCGGGGGCTGCTTGGGCACAGGTGACAAGGCCGAGGGTGGTGCAGCCACCAATCAGGCACAGGGCTGAGATAGCGCTGTCTCGGGAGAAGGAAAAATCAGGCATGGGTCAGTCTTTTTTTGGTGTTTTCTGGGGGTAAACCGAGCGCTTCAATTTGACGCAGGCAGTGAAGCGATTCAGCCGAAGGGCGGCAGGATAATGATCTGTAACAAAAAGACAAAGCGGTTTTGTGGACATGCAGCTTTTCGCAATCTGTAACAGTGCCAAAAGATCGCAGCCTGCGGCAGCTCCTGCAGGGGATCGCGCTCCAATGCAGGCGCTGCGCAACGCTGCGATCTTTTGCTCTTGACCTACATTTGAAGGAACCACTTCCACCTCAGCCCCCCCTCGGCTAAGGTGCGCGGCTTCTGCATTTTCACTTCGCCCAAAGGCCTGGCATGAACGACCACACTCCCGATCCGCTGCATGGCGTAACCCTCGAACAGATCCTCAATGCGCTGGTGGCGCATTACGAGTGGTCGGGGTTGGCCGAGCGCATCGATATCCGCTGCTTCAAGAGCGATCCGAGCATCAAGTCGAGCCTGACGTTCCTGCGCAAAACCCCATGGGCGCGGGAAAAGGTCGAGCGCTTGTACGTGAAACTGATGCGCACCAAGCGACCGCTCTGAGATGGACGCCGTTTTGCGGCGACGCGTGATCATGCTCATCGCCAGCCTCGGCTGGGCCGGGCTGAGCATTCAGCTGTACCTGATTTTCCTTGCGCGGCTGAGTGTCGACGCCAGCCTGCTGGGTGGGCTGGTGAGTTTCTTCAGTTACTTCACCGTACTGACCAATACCCTGGTGGCGACCGTACTGACGTGCGCGGTCACCCGCCGCGAGTCCGCTGCGCAGCGCTGGTTTCTGCAGCCGTGGGTCAGCAGTGGGGTGGCGGTGAGCATCGCGCTGGTCGGCCTGGCCTACAGCCTTTTGCTGCGGCATTTATGGCACCCCGAGGGCTGGCAGTTTGTGGCTGACGAATTGCTGCACGACGTGATGCCGTTGCTGTTTCTTGGCTATTGGTGGTGCTGCGTGCCCAAAGGCACATTGCGCCTGTGGCACCTGCCGGTGTGGCTGATTTACCCGCTGGTGTATTTCATTTACGCGTTGCTGCGCGGGCATCAGCTCGGCGCGTATGCGTACCCGTTCATTGATGTGGCGCTGCTCGGTTATGCACAGGTGTTCATCAATGCCGGGGGGATATTGCTGGGGTTTGTGCTGATCGGATTGCTGGTGATTGGCCTCGATCGCTGGCGCGGCCTTCGATCCTGAGATCAAGAAACATCCTGTGGCGAGGGAGCTTGCTCCCGCTGGGCTGCGAAGCAGCCCCAAATGCTGCAATCACATTGCATCAGGTAAATCGCAAGTACAGGTTTTGCGACTGCTGCGCAGCCGAGCGGGAGCAAGCTCCCTCGCCACAATTGAGTTCACTCCTCAAGTTGAGGGTGAGTAGCAAAAATCACTCCTCTTCAGAAGTACCTTCGGCCCGCCAGTAGCCCACAGCTTTGATGAGCTGTTCGTCCAGCCCATGCTCATCAATCAGTACCCGGCGGATCTGCCGCGAAACCTTGGTCTCCGTCGCCACCCAGGCATACAGATTGCCCTTGGGCACCTGCAACTGTTTGACGGTGGTCAACAGGTTGTCCTTGCCGCCTTCACGCAGCACCCAGATCACATTGACCTGCGCTGCACTCTCCAGCACCTGTTGCTCGCCACCGTTCTCCACTTCGATCACCACCAGCGCCTTGCGATTGGCCGCCAGGCCTTCGAGACGACGGGCGATGGCGGGCAGGGCGGTTTCGTCGCCGATCAGCAGGTAGCTGTCGAAGATGTCCGGCACGATCATCGAACCGCGCGGCCCACCGATGTGCAGAAACTGCCCGGGTTGGGCCTGCTCGGCCCAGGTCGAGGCGGGGCCGTCGCCATGCAGAACGAAGTCGATGTCCAGTTCGAGTTTTTCCAGATCGTATCGGCGCGGTGTGTAGTCGCGCATCGCGGGCATCGGCACCTCGCTTTTGCCGACGCCGAGCACCAGGGTTTCCAGCGCGGCGGCCTGTTCGGCGTTCTGCGGGAACAGCAACTTGACGTGATCGTCCGTGCCCAGGCTGATGAACCCGGCCAGCTCCGGCCCGCCGAGGGTGATGCGGCGCATGCGCGGGGTCAGGTCGACCACACGCAATACCTCTAACTTGCGGCGTTTGATTTCGTGCATCACGCGGTGAATGGTTTGGGTCTCGACTGCAGTCATTCGGCTTTCTCCGGGGCAGATTGAACGGCGGGGCCGTCGACGATGGCTTTGGCGGTGTCGTTGAGCAGGTCACGCACGCGCAGGACTTCTTCGGCGCTCCAGCGCCCGTGGTGCAGTTGCAAGGCGTGGCGCAGGTTGTGCACCGCTTCGTGGATTTCCGGCGGCCGATCATGGCCGCGCAACGAGCGCTTGCTGACGTCGATGCGCATGCGCACGCCGTCCAGCGCGACGGCTTGCTCGCTTAAAGACAAACGACCGGCGTCGGTCACGCTGTAGCGTTTTTTGCCGGCGTCGGCGTCACCGCTGATCAAGTCGCTTTCTTCCAGAAAGGTCAGGGTCGGGTAGATCACGCCGGGGCTGGGGCTGTAGGCGCCGTCGAACATGCCTTCGATCTGGCGGATCAGGTCGTAGCCGTGGCACGGCTGTTCGGCGATCAGTGCCAACAGCAGTAATTTCAGGTCGCCGGGGGCAAATACCCGTGGGCCGCGACCGCCGCGTTCGCGTCCCGGGCGGCGCTCGAAGCCGTCGCCGTGATCACGGTGGGGGGAATGATGGTCTCTCATTGTTCCTTCTCTCTGTCGTGTTTAGATACAACTTAAGATATATCTTTACGAATGAGCAAGGGCTTCTGACGGATGGTCGCTTGGCGCCGGCGACGAAAGCGGACCGACGAATGGAGGCTATTGATCAAAAAAATGGGGTTTTCAATGGCCTGGCAAACGCGCAGATTAGTGCTAACTCTCTAAAGTAAGGTTTCGCTCTTTATTGACGGGAAGTGTGGTCCATGTCTGACGGAAGTTGCCGTGTTAGTTGTGGCCTGCTCGGCCAGTTGATTGGCGTGCTGTAGTCTGGCTCTTACAGTCGCTCAGATAAATTTCTAAATAATGCGGTTTTTTCACTCTGAGGTGATGTCCTTCGGGCTACACCCCTGTGGGAAGTTTCCGGCTTACTTCGAAGCGCATTTGCTTGATCATCTTTCGGCATTAAAACTTTCGCTGGAACAAAACGTTTGATGACGTTTTGCTTTCGCGAAACTTTTAATACTTAGCCTTCTTATTTAAAAAAACAGGTACTGAAAGATGTTCAAGAAAATCGCATTTGCTGCTCCGCTGGCTGTTCTGGCTCTGAGTTCCTCGATGGCGTTCGCGGCCACTGAAGCCAGGCACTCCATCAATATCGTTGCTCATGTGCCAGCCGATGATTTCTATGCAGTGCCAGTCGATTCGGACCTGGTCAACAAGGATCAGGACATGAGCTTCGACCCTGCCACCAACGCCATGCGTGAAGTCAACGGCCACTTCGATGTGCTGCACACCGCCGGCAAGGTGAACGCGCGTCTGGAAGGCGTGCCCAAGCTGATCGCCGGCAGCAGCACCATCGACCTGAAGGTGGAGCTCAATGGCAAGGAACTCACCGCCACTTCTCAGGAAGTCGTCGGTAAGGACGAGTCCAACACCCGCTACCGCGCCCCGTTCAAAATCTCGGCCAAAGGCGTGACCGGCAAACCTGCTGCCGGCGACTTTACCGGTGTGGTCATGCTGGTGGTCGAACCTTCCGTCTAAGTATCACTGCGACGAGAAAACGCTGACTTTTTAAAAGTGGCGTAATCGGTCGGCAAACTTTGTGGTTTGTCGGCCGAGCTTCGAATTATTGAAAAAGAGTACTTTCCATGTTCCCGATGACGCCCATCGCGACAGCGCTTGCGCTGCTGTTATGTAGCAGTGCATTTGCGGCGCCCATGTCCGTTGATAATACGCCGCGAAGTTTGTTGGCACAGGCCAAAGGTTTGCCGGCGGAGTTCGAAGAACATTTCTTCGATGTGCCGTTGGCAGTTCGGGTGGAACTTGATCAACAACCACTGGGCGAAGCCATGATTGTCTTGTCGCGCGATGACCGGGTGACTTTGCTCGAATTCACCGACACCAGCGACAGCCGCTTCAGCGTCAGTGAGCGCGAGACCTGGGCCGAGATTCTCAAACCGGGGGTGGCGCTGGGCAGTTGTAACGGGCAATGCCCGGAGCAGATGCTCGCGGTGCACTACAACCTGGAAAACTCGTTGCTGTCGATCGTCACCGCCAATGCCGAGCGCGACAGTGAAGCCAAGCGTTACTACGACCAGCCCGAAGGCGGCAGCAGTGGCCTGATGGTGCGTCATCAACTCAACCTCAACGGTGGCCAGGATCAGGACCTGGGCGGCCGTTTCGGTCTGGAGGCCAGTGCCAGCCTGGGGAGCTGGAGCCAGAGCTTCAACATGCAACTGGCACGGCTCGGTGGGCCCGACGACAAGACTTATCACGCCGTGCATGAGCTCTATACCCAACGCGAGCTACAGGGCAGTTTTTTCCGCCTGGGCTATTTCACCCCCAATTCCGAAGGTCTGACGCGTCAGCCGCGCTCATTCGGCACCAGCCCCGACACCGCCGTCGGCGTGATGTATGGCAGCTCCGACAGCCTGGCCATCGACAATCCGACACCCAGCGTGTACCCGGTGTATGTCACGGCCAACCGCCAGGGTTCGGTGGAGATCTACCGCGATGGCCTGCTGATCAATACGCAAGCGGTGCCCGCCGGCCTGCAGACCCTCGATACCCGCCCGTTACCCGGCGGTATCTACGAAGTGGAAGTGCGGCTGATCGAAGACGGCCAGATCACCTCGACTACCCAGGAGCTGATCTACAAGCCCAATAACTGGCGCAACCATGATGAGCGCTGGCGCTACAACCTGTTTGCCGGGCAGGAAAGCAAACTGCTGAGCAATTGGGACCAGCAAAGCAACGGCAGCGCCACCGCAGGCGCCTCGGTCAACTACCTGCTGCACCCCCGCGTGATACTCGGACTGTCGGCACGTCAGGTGCAGGACACGCTGCAATACGGCAGTTCCATCGACTGGACACTGGGCAACAGCATCAGCCTCTACGCCAACCTGTACCAGACGCAGGACCACGGCACGGGTGCCGACCTGCAAGGTTTGTACAGCTACAGCGCCGGCAGTGTGGTGATCAGCCACAACCGCAGCTGGCTCGACACCACCAATACTTACGACACCCTGCCCGACGGCACGCGGGTACGACAACGCAATGTGTTCACCGGCGAAACCAGTAATTCATCGTTGGGCTTGAGTCACCGGATCAGCCGCCAGAGTTCGCTCAATGCGCGGGTTTCCCACAGTGAAGGCAACGTCGAAGGCGTCGGTGTCGACCTCGGTTGGACGCAACGCACCCAATTGTTTGGCAGCGACGGCAGTTGGCGCCTGTCACTGTTCGATCGTCCCGGCAGCTACAGCAGTGGCGATGCGCGCAATCGCGGCGTCGACCTGAGTCTCAATCTGGCGCTCGGCAGTCCCGGGCAGCAGCTTTCCGGCAGCATCGGCAGCCGCACCGCCCGAGACGGCAGCCGCGACAACAATGGCTCACTCGGCTACCGCAAAGACCTGCAGGACCACGTTTTGCAGAGCGTGTCGGTGACGGCGCTCACCGACACTTATGGCGTCGGTCTGTCGAGCCTGGCGAACTTTCGCACCGACGCTATCAACGGCGATGGTTTTGTTCAGCGTTCGTCGTTCAACAACAAATTCACCGGCGGCCTGAACCTCGACAGCACGCTGGTGGTCGGTGGCCAGCGCCTGGCCTTGACCAGTCAGCATCAGGGACGCGGTGCCGGGATGATCGTCGATGTCGAGTCCGATATCGACGGCATCGCCTTGCGCGCCGACGACCTCAGCGGTGGCAGCGCCGCCCTGCGCCCCGGACGCAATTTCATACCGCTGACGGCCTACAAGAGCAGCTCGGTGAGCTTCGACTTCGAAGGCAATCACGTGCCGGCGGCGAGCATCGAACCGGCACGTACCCGCTATCACCTGAACAAGGGAGGGGTGGAGTACCGCAAGGTGCGCGTAATGAAAACCCTGACCGTCCTCGGGCGCTTGCTCGACCCGCAGGGGCGACCGCTCAAGGGGCACCACGTGATCAACCACGCCAGCCGTGGGGTCAGCGAGGTCGATGGCTTCTTCTCCATGGAAATGAAAACCGCCTCGCCGACGCTTGAGGTGCGTTATGCCGACCAGTTGCTGTGCCAGTTCCGTCTGGATGTCGACAAACACCGCAGCGAAAACAACGTGTTGATGATCGGCGATTTGCGTTGCACGCCGGATACGTTGGCGAGTGCTGCTCACAAGGACGCTACGGCGAGCTGACTGACATGAAAATATTGACCAGACCAGGAAAAAAACTCAGTCGTGCGATGCTGATGGCAGTGTTGTATGGAGTGAGTTCATTACCGACGAATGCAGCGGTGTTGAATATTGACGCTACGTTTTCACCGGACTCGGCGGCTCCCCATAAAAATGAATTCGTGAATAAGACCCCGTCTCAGGGTTTCTGTCTTCAGGTGCCATGGGCTTGTGAGGCGGAAGGTCTATTCAGTTTGATTGTGCCGATTTCATTTACGGCCAACGCACCAATCCGCGCCAATCATGCCGATCCTCGGCAAGGCGGGATGGCCAAAGTCCCGTCAAACTGGCGGCCTGTGCGCGTTGTTCACTCCTCTGGAGAGAGCCAGACAGTCGAGGTCCGGATTGCGGGAATCGGACATGAGTCGCTGCTACCGGTGTCGGTCGTCGACTTGACCGGGGTGTCGGGAGGACCCGGATGGGACCGGCTTTGGAGGGGCGGATCCTGGATGTATGCCCCACCACCGTGCCAGGGAGTCGGGTGGTCGACCGTGGGAAATTTTGGTTTCAATAGTTTCTGGAAAGTGCCCGTTGGAGCGGGGGTATGCTCAAAGCAATCTTTATTCGAGATACCACGGTCCTTTCGATACCAGTACCTCGTCATCGGTTATCAATTGAGAACGCCGAATCCGTTGGCGATGAAAAGTGGGTCTTACAACGGATCGATTACCTTTGACGTCGGGCCGAATCAGGATTTCGACATGGGTGATGTCATGCGGCCCGATGATTCTGCATTGACCCTGAATTTCAACCTCGAAGTTCAACACACCCTCAAGGTCGACATCCCGCCCGGTGGTGAAAAGTTCGAGCTGGTGCCTGCCGGTGGCTGGCAGGGCTGGTTACAGGCCGGACGCAAACCGGTGCGGCTGTTTCGCGACCAGACCTTTCAGATTTCCGCGTCATCGCGTTTCAAGATGTACATCGAATGCAAGCGATGGACGACGCTCGATTGCGTGATCGAGGACGCCGCAGGCCGGCGAGCGGTCGAGTTGCAGGTCAGCGTCAGCCTGCCCAATGGCTTGACCGATCTGGCCGGGCAACCGGTCAAGCACCGGCGTCTGCAGACCGGAGCCAATAACGCGCAAATATTCAAGCCCGGCTTTTACGTCGATAGAGCCCCCGGCGTCCTGCACTTCGAAGTCCCGAAAGACGAAGTGGACTGGATGCTGAGCGCCAGCGTAGCGAGCCCTTATTCCGGCTCCGTCACGGTGATCTGGGACTCGGAAATCTGATGGGCCGCGCAAGTGTTGTGTTCAATGACTAGAGGTACAAGGGTATGAGACGGCTGGGATTAATGGTGGGATTGAGCGTGTGTTCTCTGGCGATTCAGGCCGGGCCGCAGATCAATGTCGGAACGGTTTACGACTATCTGGACGCGGACAAAAGCACCTATCTCAAGCGGGTATTCAACAGCGGCGACAGCACGGCCTTCGTCAAGGTCAACATCCTCGAGATCATTTACGACGCCGATGGCAGTCATCGTGAGGTGCCGGTCAAGGTACAGGCCAATGACACCGGCCGTGATGGCTTGATGGCCAGCCCGGCAAGATTGATCGTGCCGGCCAAGGGCATGCAGGGCACGCGCCTGCTGCTGATGGGCAACCGCGACACCGAACGCTATTTCCGCGTGCGCTTCATACCGGTGGTGCCGGAAAAGGAAGACGAGTTTGCCGTCTCTGGCGAAGAACGTGAGGCCTACAAGGAAACGTTGACGGCGGGGGTCAACGTCATGACCGGGTTCGGCACGGTGTTTTTCGTGCGCCCGACCAACGCACGTTTCGACAGTGTGGTCGAGGACAGCGCCGGCACTTACCGGTTGCGCAACAACGGCAACACCGTGGTGGTGATCGATGAGTTTCGCAACTGCTCATTGAAGAAGGAAACCGAGTGCGAGCCGACCACCAAGCATCACGTGCTGGCCGGTAAAACCTTCGAGTTCGACAAGCAGCCTGGCCGTGAATACCGCTTCAAACTGATCGAAGGCTCGGCCAAAAAGACGCTGCGCATCGCCAGTCAGTAACGCCATCGCGAGCGTCTGGCGGGCCGGATATTTTTAACGCAACAGGTAACCCGACATGATCAAGCAATCACCCATTGCCCTGTGGATCGGCGTGATGGCGCTGATGAGTGCCCCGGTATTTGCGGCGAGGGAGGAACGCACCTTCGAAGTGTCGGTGGATATTCCGACCCTCGGCTTCTATGTGATTCCCGCCGAATCGAACTGGATTCACCTGCAACAAAGCTTGCCGTGGAACATCAGCAACTCGACGCTGGGCGGACTGCGCAAGAACTTCGATGTCAGGCACGACACCAGTGCACTCCAGGCCCGGCTGGATTCACAGCCCTACCTGTCCAACGGGCTGGACGGCCAGGAGATCTACCTGCGCGTCAGTTTCAACGGGCGGGAGCTGAGCCACGATCCGCAACCGCGGGAAGTGGTGAGCGCCGCACAAGCCATGGCCGGTGGACGCTTCCCCCTGGAGATACAGCCGAAGGTTCCGGCCGGGGGCTACAGGCCGGGTACTTACTACGGCAGTGTCAACCTGATTTTCAGCGCGGCCGCACCCTGACCCTGTCGCTGGCAGCGGTCAGGCAAATGGCTGCAACGAACCGCCAGCCTGACGATGATCATCAGGCTGTCGGTCCGTTTACGATTTTACTGGCCGGCGCGCCTCAAGGCTTCGCGGGTCAATTGTCGCGACAGTTGCTTTTCATCGTCGACCAGATCAATCACCACTCGCTCGTAGATCGCGTTGCTGAGGGGTTGATCAGCCAAAACGACGGTGTCCGGCAGGGTCAGGTCATGGGCGAGTTCGCGCAGCTGGCTGCGTAATTGGATGCGATACACCCCTGATGTCGTGGTGTCCAGCCATTCGCGTTGTTTGATACGTAACGTTTCCAGCTTCTCGGACAGATTCAGATAATGCTGTTTATTGGCGGCCAGGCGAACCGGGTAGCGCTGCTCCAGATGAGTTTGCCAGAACGCCTGTTCAAGCATTTGGTCCACCAGGCCATCACCTTCGCCAAGGGCCAGCACCGTGTCGTAAGCCTGGTCGATCATCGCGTCGGTGACACCTGACACCCGACGATAGAGCATGCTTTCCGATTGCCAGGGCAGGTTCAGGCGCCTGGCCAGTCCGGTCTGGTAAGCCAGGTAGACTTCGACGACGTCGGGATCGCCGTCACGGCTGGCGACATCCGCCCGGGCAACTTCGTTCACATGTTTGAGCCGCGCCGCACCTTTGGCGAGTGTCACCAGTTGGCGCTCCAGCGCCTTCGCGTCGAGGGTGTAGGCGTAGGCCTCGGAGACAAGCACGTTGATGCCCATCTGGTTGAACAACTGGGCTCCGGCATCGGCGCAATCCGTCGGCGCCACGGCCATGACGAACAGTTTTTCGCGCAACGCGGTGTCGTGGTGCACGGCGTCAAGCATGCGCCAGACCCGTTGCATCAGTTGCTCGCGGGCCGCGCCGCCGGCCCGGTAGTCGGCGAAGTCACGCACACCGAGCAGGGTGGCCATGAACGGCTGCGCGGCAGGTTCATCCACCAGTTCCGACCACGGGGTTTCCCGGTCGACGCCCCAGCCCGGTACGTCGCCCCAAGAGTCGGCGCCGTAGGTCGAGACGATAGAGGTGTTTCTGGCCGGATCGACGGGCATGATCGGTTCGGGTGGCAACATCATTGCGCGGCGATGGGCCTGGTAGCGTATCTGATTGAGCTCCGACAATGCGGCGACATCCAGCCGGGTGCGGGCCACCAGCCATTGCGCATCGGAGCCTTCCACCACCTCGGGTAATTGCGTGAGCGGGTTGCCCCGCAGGTCGAGCAGAAACCCCCGGGGCCTGGTTTTGGCCAGAATCCCTTCGGGCCATGCGCTGAGGCCGGTATTTTTCAACGCGACCACTTTGAGTCGGGGCATGCGCGACAGGTCGGGCGACAGGTCCAGCGGGTTGTCGTCCATTTTCAGCACTTCAAGGTAGGTCAGGCTGCGCAGTCGTTCGACGGCTGCGGCGTCCAGAACGATGTGGTTGTTGCTCAGGCGCAGGCGTTCGAGGCGGCGCAGGGTGGTGCCGAGGCGAGCGGGCAACGCCGTCAGCTCACAATATTTGGCGCTGAGTTCCACCAGGTTCGGGAAGTCCTTGAGCAGACTGTTTTCGTCGATGGAAAAACGTGTGTTGTCGAGATTGAGTACCGTGACTCTGTCGAGGAACTTCTTCAACGCCGGACGCTTGGCCCACCAGGTTTCCAGGTTGATGGAAAGCAGTTCACGGGAAAGGTCCAGTGCATAGAACGATGGATCGGCGCGGTTGCCCAGCTCCTGATTTTCGCGTTCGAAACAGGCCAGCAAGCGTTCGAAGAGATGGTCCCCGCCGCCGTCGAGGAAGGCGTAGAGGCGCCTTCCCACGTGATTCGTTTGCACATTGCGCCAGTGCTGGAGAATGCCGCGTAATTCAGCCAACTCGTTTTCATGGGTTTCGATGGCTTTGAGGGGTTCACCCTGTTCGGTCAGGGCATCGGCGAAGGTATCGATTTCGCGTTGATTGAAATGCGGATACAGGTCGCCGATACGTTCGTGCAAGGTGGCGCCTTCGCGGCTCAAGGCGCCGCCGCGCAGCAACAGCTGTATATCGTGCTGGACAACCGGCCGTACGGGAGACTCGGCCAGCACGCTGCGCCGTACGCTGGGGGGTGTGGTTTTGGCGATGATCCATTGTTTGAACTGCCCGACCTCACCGGTTCGATAACCCAGCACGCTACGCCCCTGGTGTTCTGCCGCATAGAGAACGGCATCATACAAACCGCAGGCCTGGTGAACCGGCTGGTCATCGCCATCGCGCACCTGATAACGATCGTCGGCGATGCGCACCAGCACTCGATGCCGCTCGGCCGACTCGGGACCGGCCGTGCAGCGCAGCTCTCCATCGAAGGTGCCCTCGCGGATGTCGATACGCAGTGTGCCAAAGGTGTCGCTGTGACGTCGCAAAGTGCCGAGGAGCAGGCGTTCGCTATCGATGTTGCTCAACGCTTCATGGTGTAAGCCCTGAACGGCCCTGACCGATTGCATCTCGAACTGCAGCTCGCGGGCGGTGGTCTTCAAGCGCAACGGTATTGTGCGGCGCTCGGTGATTTGTTGCAGCTCCAGCGGCCGGGCCTGTGCAATGACGCGCTCGGCGAGGACCGTGCTCAATTGCGGGCAGTCGACCAGCAGTTGATCCACTTCGGGCGCATTGGCGGTGGCCGCTTCGGTCGGTGCGGGATGGCTGCCCAGACGCTCCAGCGTGTCGATCAGCAGGGGCGGGGGCGGCGCATTTTCCACGTGCATGCGTCGCAGCACGTCTTCGTCGGTGCCGGTCAGCAGGCGCACCTGCTCCAGTTGCCTGTCCGTGAAGCCATCGGTGGCATGGCCGATCCGGCGCATCAATTGCGACCCCTGCCACTGGCGCGGATTTTCCGTTTCGCAGACCCAGGCACCACGGGTGTTGTGCTTGAGCGTTGGCGAGTAAGCCTCGGGACGTTTCGGGTGGCGGATCCGGTGTTCATCGGTCACCGGGTGCTTGTCCACTTCAAACACCTGCTCATCGACACGCAGCAGGCGTTTTTCGCCTTGCAGATGCAAGCCTTGGGCATCGGCTCGGCTTTGCGGCGTCAGCGCCGATTCCGGCTGGCGATAAGGGCTCAGGTCAGGGTTCCACAGGCGTGTCTGGCCATCGGCCAATTGCACCGGCTTCAAGCCTTCGAAGAACGGCGAGAGTTTGCCCAGCGCGACGTTGCCCACCGCCGTACCCGCCGCAAACACGCCCAACTGCACCACATTCTCCAGCACGCCGATCAGTTGTTCCCCGGCTTCGGCCAGTCGGCCCTCGGCAAGGTCGACGATGCCTTCGATCACCTCGTCTGTCAGTTGATAGGCGGTGTAGGCCAGCATCAAGGTGCCCAGTCCGGGCACGAACGGCACGGCCACCAGCAACGCAAGATTGAGCATGTCCGAGAGCATTTTTTCCAGGTTGTCCCACCAGGCCCAACGCGCCATGCGGTCGGCGTATTCGGTGGAAATGGCGATTTCCCGAGCATCGTTGAGGATCTTGTTCAGTTTCTGCTGATAGAAATATTTCCACAGATCCCCGGTGAAGCGGGTCTCGCGATCGTCCTGAATCTTCGACAGGCGAAATTGCAGATTGGGGTTATCCACCGGCGTTTCACGCCAGGTCGGCATGCTGGAGCCCGCTGGCACCGGCTGCCACTTCACCTTGCTGAGTCGCTCATTGAGCCGGGCAAAAAAATAACCGCGTTGTTGATGGGGGACGAACTGGCTGAAGAACTGCTGATAGGACGCCGACGATTGTGTGTCGCGCAGTTGCCGGGACAACTCGTTCATGAACGCCAGCGACGTCGGGTACTGCTTGAGCGGGTGCTCCGGGTCATGGGGGATGTAGGCCATCACCGGAACGGGCTGGTTAGCGGAGATGAGTTCGGGGGCAATCAGGATGATGCCCGTCAGCGTTGTGTCCATCATGCTCAGGTTGTGATAACGGACGGCCCGCCCCTGCCACAGCACCTTCGCACGGTCTTCGATCATCCCCTGAATCACATCGAACCCGCGCTGATCGATGTCCTTTTTCATCAGGGCCATGCGCGCGGCGGCGCGCAATGTCTGCTTCTGACTCTCGATGACCTTGATGCGCAGGTAATTGCTGGCCACACGGTTCTTCGACAGCACGAACTCGTGCAGGTGGCGCTGGTAACTGGCGCCGATATTCAGCTCGCGGCACAACGCCTGGAACTGCTTGATGCTGAGCCTGGCCTTGAGCGGCTTGACCTCGAAATGCCCGCGAGCGTCGGGGCGGGTGATGAACTCGGAGTCGGCACTGAAGGTTTCGTCACTGGAAAAATTGTGCAGGGCGGCCTCCAGCAGGGACACCGTGCGGCTGCGTTTGCCTGAGGCAAAATCATGGGCCCACCATGAGGTGTTGGCCGGCATGTACAGCCGCAACCAGGTCTGTTCGACGTCATCCTCGATACCGAAGCGCTCCTTCAAGGCCTTTTGCAGCAAGGGTTTGGCAAACCCCTGGATATCCTGCAGTTCGCTCAGGGCCTGGTCGACATCGCTCTGGGCGCTCCAGGCTTTTTGTACCTCATCCTTCAGTTGGGCGTGGGCGCTCGCGGCAGCCTGGCGGTGCCAGTCGGGCAGGGTCAGCTTGACGCCCTTCAAGGCGTTGACCCGTGACGGCGAGGTTTTCAGCAACCAGGCCGGCAGGGCTTTTTTGATGAACGCGTAATGGACACTTTGATTGGCCGGAGCAGAAGGCGTCTGCACTGACTGACCCGGTGTCAGAGGGGAATTGGGCATGGTCTGATCGTCCGTTGATTCAGAATGGAGCGACCAGACTAGGTAAGCGCCTTGCCCGAAAAAAGCTCAAAAACCCGTTAGAAACGCTGCCGCTTCACGCGGTGAAACACCCATATTTCAAGGGTGAAAAATACAGGAGTACCACCCGTTTTTTTACAACTGTGCCGTCACCGTCTCCGCGGGTTGGCACAGCGTGTGGGTGCCCGGTTGCAGGTACGGCGACAGGATTGGCGCCATGCCCTTGAGCACCTGCACCGGCAGTGCAGAAGTGAACTTGAAGTTCTCTGCCGACCGCCCCGGGACGAACGCGGTGAGCGTGCCGAAATGGTTGTTGCCGATGTAGAACACAAAGGTCGCGGTACGGTTGATCGACTTGGAACTGAGGATGCGTCCGCCGGAGCCGATCGCTTCAATGCGGTTGTCACCGGTACCGGTCTTGCCGCCCATGACCAACGACGTGCCGTCGGCGGTTTTGAAACTGCCGGACACCCGTTTCGCGGTACCGGAGTCGACCACTTGCGAAAGGGCTTCGCGCATGGCCGTGGCGACCTGCGAAGGCATGACCCGTTTGCCGACATGTGGGTCGTTGGTCAGGCGCGTTTCATACGGTGTGCCCGCAGCGAAGTGCAGGCTGTCGATGCGCAGAGTCGGCATGCGCACGCCGTCGTTGAGGATGGTGCCGATCAGCTCGGCCAGTGCCGCAGGTCGGTCGCCGGAGCTGCCGATGGCGGTGGCCAGTGATGGCACCAGGTGATCGAACGGGTAGCCGACTTTCTGCCAGCGCTGGTGAATCTCCAGGAACGCTTCGATCTCGAGCATGGTGCGGATGCGGCTGTCGCGGGCGCCCTTGTGTTTGCTCTTGAACAGCCAGCTGTAGACTTCCTGGCGCTCGAACTGGCTGGCCTTGACGATCTGAGTGAAGGTGGCGTCCGGGTTGTGCAGCAGGTAGCCCATCAGCCACAGGTCCAGCGGGTGAACCTTGGCGATGAAGCCTTGGTCTGGCAAATCGTAGGTGCCCGGGCCGTAGGCGTCGTACAGCCGAATCAGACGGTCGTTAGTGAGTTTTTCGGTGAGTTTGGTGCCTTTGAGGTGCGCGCGCACGAAGCTGTTGAAGTCTTCCTGGCTGGCGTTGGGCAGCAGATAACGGTGCACGGCAGCCATGCGGATCGGGGTCGGGCGCATGCTGTCGAGGAAGGTGTCGAGACGCGCCTGGGTGTCCTTGTTCTTGTACTTCTTCCAGAACTTGAGCAGGAACGAGGTGCCCTCGCGGTCGGCGAACGAGGCCAGGTATTCCTGACGCCGCGGGTCACGGTCGTCCTTGAGCAACTCGGCGCTGCTGTTGGGGCCGGAGTAGGTGACGTAGCGCACCACATCGCGCATCAGGCGAATGAACGGCAGGTTGATCGACTCACGCAGGGCATCGCGCAGGGTCGGCATGCGGCCGTTGTCTTCCTTGCGAAAGTTGTGGAACACGTGCAGGCCGCCACCGGTGAAAAACGCCTCGCCGGGGCTGGCGGAGTATTTGCGGTCGAGCGCGGCGCCGAGCATTTTCGACAGGTCGTGATCCTTGTTCTGGATCAGGTAGTCGATCACCCATTGGCTCAAGCGGTCCTGATCCGGCACCTCGACTTTCTTCAGCTCCGGCACCGTCATGGCGCCGTACTTGTCGTGCAGCTCGGCGATGATCTGCAGGTAGGTGGTCAGCACGCGCATCTTCGCCGTCGAACCGAGTTCCAGCTTGCTGCCCTCGTTGATGTCGAACGGCTGGTCGGTGCTGTCGGTCTGCACGCGCACCCGCGAACCGTCCGGGGTCAGCTCGAACAGGGTGAAGCTGTAGCGCACCTGGGTGGTGCTGGTCGGGGTAAGCAGGCGTTCGCCGATCAGGCCGATCTGCCCGGCAAACGCAGGGTCGGCGAGTTTTTTCAGGTACTCGGTGGCCTGGGTTTGCAGATCGCCCTGCAAGGTACTGGTGGCCGACAGGTCGAGGCGGTCGAGGTCGTACAGCGGCCGATTGAGCATGCTCGCCAGACGGCTGCGGGCGACGCTGATGCCCTTGTTGGTTTCGATTGGCTGAATCGTTGGCTGGGTCTGCCAGTCGCGGTAGGTGACCTTGCTCGCCAGCGCGGCATCGGCCAGCGCGCTGTCGATCACGCCGTTCTGCTTGAGCAGGCGCAAGTGGCTGTCGGTGAGGTCGGCGAGTTCTTCGCGGCCCTTGGTCAGGTAATGCGAAGGGCGGCGCTGGGCGATCATCAGCGAGAGCATCTCGCGCAGGGCGAGACCTTTGTCGGCCATGGTTTTCGGGTCGGTGGCCGGGCTGTTCAGCTGTTCATTGGCCTGGTTGAAATCACTGCCGTACCAGACCCGCAAACCTTCGGCCATGCCATGCACTTCACCATGGCCCGGCACCGCGGAAAGCGGCACGCTGTTGAGGTAGTCGCGGATGATGTTCTGTCGGGCGCCGAGGGTTTCCGGCCCGGGCTGATAAGCGCGCACGCTGGCGGAAATCATCTGGCGGATCTTCTCGGCGCCGGACACCGTCAGGCCATCAGGTGAGTGCCGGTACTTCTCCAGTTGCGTCGCCAGCGTACTGCCGCCGGCCGACTGCCCCGGCAGGTGCAGCAACTTCGCCACTTGCGACCACGCGGCCATGCCGAAGCGCGGCCAGTCCACCGCCGGGTTGGCCAGCGGTTGCTTGGGGTCGAGCAGAAAACGGTTTTCGATGAACAGCAGGCTGCTGACTACCACCGGCGGAATCGCCGCGAAACTCGAATACAGTTGCTGCGGGTACTTGTACTGATACACCGGCGCGGCGCGGCAATCGGTGATCGACAGCCCGGCCTGGATTTTTTCCGAGTAGGGCACGAACAGGCCCTTGTCGGTGTAGCTGAGCAACGCCGGGGAAAAACGGGCTTGCTCGGTGATCACGTAATCGCGCTTGAGCAGGCGCGGCAGGAATTCATCGAGGGAGCTGTACCCCAGGCGCAAATCGAACGGCCCGTTGCCCGGATAGCGGATCGCTTCACTGGGGCCGGGTTCAAGCTGATATTTGAGCGAGGCGGCGTATTGGCTCAGCTCACGGGACTGGAAGCGCGAGGTGCGCATTTCCTTGCTCGCGGCCAGTCCCACCACGATGGCGATAATCAGCAGCAATAACCAGAACGCCTTCCAGCCATGCCGGTTGCGGCGTTTTTTGGGGGGAATAGGCACTTCATCCACACGTTCAGTCGGAACCACGGCTTTACTCGAATCGGTTTGCCACAAAGCGCCCATAGTCGATTGATCCATTCACGCAGATTGATCGGACTTGACTGAAGCTTAGACGGTGGTTGGGGATGGGGAAAAAAATGTGTGGGGGCAATCGTCTGGACAAAACTGAAGTCGATGACAGTTTTGTGAGGGGTTATTTGTGGTGAGGAGCTTGCTGGAATGCCGCATCACCCCGTTGAGCGGTTTAGCGGTACCGAAACCAGAGAACGCTATCTGTCGGAAACTCTGCGCCGCTGGATTTTCCGACGGCTTCGCCGCCGAACGGGGGCAAGCCCCCTCGCCACACGGTCTTGATGTAATCAAAGCCAGCAGGCGTCCCAGAGTGGGTAGTCGCCAATCCGCTCCACCAATCCGGCCCGTAACGGATTGGCAATGATGTAACGGGCGAACGGTTTCAGGTCTTCGCCGTCGCGAATTGCCCGGTCATGGTAACCGGTCTGCCAGAGCGGGCCTTGTCGCCCCGTTTCCTGATTAACTTTCAGCGCGCAGCGCGATTTAACTGACCCCATGACTCTTCCGAGATCGGGGCTTTCCAGCTGCATCAACCAATGAAAATGGTCCGGCATCACAACCCAGGCAATCGAGTTCACCTGGCGCTCCTCATGCGCCCTGCGCAACTCGGCAACCAGCAGCCGGCCTAACTTCCAGTCGGAAAAGACAGGTTGTCGATGATGGACGACAGCCGTCAGCAAATAAGCGCGACCGACTTCAGAGCATCGACCGGCCCGCAAGAGATGGGAATTGGGTTGGACAGGCATTCCTTTGCCCCCTTCGTTGAGAGGCTTTAACGGTAGAGCGCCTTTTCACATGGCGTCGCCGCAAACATGGAAGGAAATTTCTGAAACTTACGAAGGCACTGCAGACAAGTGAAAAATTGTGGTGAGGGGGCTTGCCCCCGTTGCGCTGCGCAGCAGTGCCAAAACCTGTGAATACGGTTTATTTGATGCCCCGGGGGACTGGATCTGCAACTGCTGTACAGAGCGGGACAGCACGACGACTCAACGGCACCCTCACCACGAGGCGAATGTCGCCAGGATGGCTGTGCTAGAGCCATCACCCACGCAATACCACCAACGCAGGGGCATGACGGTGCACCCCTGCTGTGCAATACTCGCCGGCCTTTTTAGTGGGGAAAAATCCTACGGAACCCAGGTAATGCCTCTCCGTAAACCGGCTTAATGCCGAGAGTTCCCGCTGAATGTTGTGGTTTATAGAGTGAAAAGCCCTGTCACAAGCTTTTTATACTGCACGCCCGCTGATCTTGCAGGTTGGGACCTGTCAGACGCGTTTGCCCACGAGGCAGGCGTGGTGTCGGGAAGCTCAGGCCTATCGGTCGAGGCTTCGATACTCGGCGGTCATATCCAATAACAAGACGAGGTTGTTCCCTATGCCAGTCGGCAATCACCTGCCCCATGGCGAGACCGCTCACGGCGGCCCGCTCAAACGCGAACTCGGTGAACGGCATATTCGCCTGATGGCGCTCGGCGCCTGTATCGGTGTCGGCCTGTTCCTGGGTTCGGCCAAAGCCATTGAAATGGCCGGTCCGGCCATCATGCTGTCCTACATTCTCGGCGGTCTGGCGATCCTGGTGATCATGCGCGCCCTCGGCGAAATGGCCGTGCACAACCCGGTGGCTGGTTCGTTCAGCCGCTACGCCCAGGACTACCTCGGCCCGCTCGCGGGTTTTCTCACCGGCTGGAACTACTGGTTCCTGTGGCTGGTGACCTGCGTCGCGGAAATTACCGCCGTCGCCGTGTACATGGGCGTCTGGTTTCCTGATGTGCCGCGCTGGATCTGGGCCCTCGCGGCGCTGATCAGCATGGGGTCGATCAACCTGATCGCGGTAAAAGCCTTCGGTGAATTCGAATTCTGGTTCGCCCTGATCAAGATCGTCACCATCATCGCCATGGTCATCGGCGGCGTCGGTGTCATCGCGTTCGGTTTCGGCAACGACGGCGTGGCGCTGGGGATTTCCAACCTGTGGGCCCACGGCGGCTTCATGCCCAACGGCGTGACCGGTGTGCTGATGTCCCTGCAAATGGTCATGTTCGCCTACCTCGGTGTCGAGATGATCGGCCTGACCGCCGGTGAAGCGAAGAACCCGCAGAAGACCATCCCGAATGCGATCGGCTCGGTGTTCTGGCGCATTCTGCTGTTCTATGTCGGAGCGCTGTTCGTGATCCTGTCGATCTACCCGTGGAACGAAATCGGCACTCAGGGCAGTCCGTTCGTGATGACCTTCGAGCGTCTGGGGATCAAGACCGCCGCCGGCATCATCAACTTCGTGGTGATCACGGCGGCGCTGTCGTCGTGCAACGGTGGCATCTTCAGCACCGGGCGCATGCTCTACAGCCTGGCGCAGAACGGCCAGGCCCCGGCCGGTTTCGCCAAGACCTCCAACGGCGTGCCACGTCGGGCGTTGCTGCTGTCGATTTTCGCCTTGCTGATCGGCGTGCTGCTCAACTACCTGGTGCCTGAGAAAGTTTTCGTCTGGGTGACCTCCATTGCTACCTTCGGCGCGATCTGGACCTGGGTGATGATCCTGCTGGCGCAACTGAAATTCCGCAAAGGCCTGAGCGCCAGCGAACGTGCCGGCCTGAAATACAAGATGTGGCTGTACCCGGTCAGCTCGTACTGTGCGCTGGCGTTCCTGGTGCTGGTGGTCGGCCTGATGGCGTACTTCCCGGACACCCGCGTGGCGCTGTATGTAGGGCCGGTGTTCCTGGTGCTGCTGACGGTGTTGTTCTACGTGTTCAAGCTGCAGCCGACCGGTGAATCGCAGGGTGCGGTACGTTCGGTTTCGTAAGCTGTAACGCGAACCCGTAAAAGCAAAAGATCGCAGCCTGCGGCAGCGCCTACATGGGAAGTATGTTTTCCCTGTAGGCGCTGCCGCAGGCTGCGATCTTTTGACGTTTTACCGCCGGTCTGAAAGAACGATACAAACCCTGCAGCAAGGCTCAAACCTGTATCACTTTCCAATCTCGCGCAGCACTGAACAGAGGCGCAGATATGAGGGCGAGCACATTTCTCGAACGCGAGCTCAGCCAGCGGCAGGTCGCACTGTTCTTCCTGCTCGCAGCGATGCTGTACGTCCTGCCACTGATCCTCGCCGACTTTCCCTACATCGACGACAACTGGCGCACGCTGGCCGCCGGCAATGCCTGGGCCGGGCAGGGGCGGTTGTTTGCCGACTGGTTTTATCAGGCGCTGACCTTCACCGGCGCTTCACCGAATATCTTTCCGTTGCCCCTGTTGCTGACCACGCTGGCGATGAGCCTGGCGTTGACCCGCCTGACCTTTCACTACTTCGCTGAGCCGACGCTGGCCTGTTGTCTGGTGCCGTTGCCGCTCTGGTACAACCCGTTTCTGCTGCAAAACCTGTCCTATCAATACGACGGCCCGATCATGGGCCTGAGCATGGTCGCGGTGATCTACGCGATCACGTTCCAGGGCGCGTCACGGGTGCAGCGCTGGCTGGTGCCGTCGGCGTTACTGGCGTTGGCGATCGGTCTTTATCAGATCAGCTTCAATGTGTTTGTCGGCCTGTGTTGCGTGGAACTGCTCAGGGCCGTTCACCGGAAAATGCAATGGCCGGACATCCTGCGGATGCTGGGCTGGAAGTTCGCGCAATTGGGCTTGGGCATCCTGATCTACAGCGTCACGGCTTACCCGTTCATGGAGAGGTTGCGAAGAACGGATTTGTTGAACCAGGACGCCAACCCGCTGTTGCAGATCGGCATCAATTTCGCTCGGGTTCTGGAGAAAGTCGCGCTGCTGTTTCATGGCGGCTACCCGTGGGTTTTTGCTGCGCTGGTGTTGTGTGCGATCGCGGGCTGTGTGCGACTGATTCAGTGCCGCCAGCACCGTTGGCCAACCCTGCTGCTGTGCTTGCTCACGCTGCCGGTTCTGGTCTTGCTGGTGCCAGGGATCACGCTGCTGTTTCGTGATTTCAATGAAGGCGCGCGGACCCTGATGGGGTTCGGCGTGTTACTGCTGTGGTTGTTCTATCTGGCTTATTTGGCGTTGGCGTCCGGGCACCGGCGGTTACCATGGCTGCTGATCATCCCGCTGCTGGCGACACTCTCGCTGTCCTTTGCATATGGCCGCGTGCTGACCCTGCAGAAAACCTTCGCCAGCAGTGCGCTGTTCAGCCTGAGCCACGACATTGCCGCGCATCGCGAGCTGCGAGAGGCCAAGCGGATTTACCTGTCGGTGAGCTACTCCGACCGCTGGCTGGTCAGCGCGACCGGATCGTTCAGGCAACTGCCGGTCCTGCACTATCTGCTCAACGTCGATTACTTCATGCTCGCGGAAAACCTGCCGTCAGCGGGCATCACCAACGTGGTCGCCGAACGCGAACGGCGCAATGCCACGCGCGTTGGCTATCAGGGTTTTCCCGCGTTGGTGGACAGCCTGTATTACCGGATTTATCTGATTGGCGATTACGGTTTCATCGTCATGAAAGAGCCGCCGCATCACCGCTTGCTCAGTTGGTAATGAGCGTCAAGCCGCCGCCACTTCCTGCGGCTCAAAACTGTCCGCCCGCGCCATCTGCCACATCCGCGAATAGAACTCGCCGTTCACTTCCCCGGTGAGCAGTTCCCCCGGTTTCAGAAACACATGCAGCTGCGAGAACAGTTTGATCTCGGTCGCCGACATGCGGCGCACCAGGTGCTTGGCCGACAGTTGCGAGGGATGCTCAAGACCGGCCGCAGCGAGCATTTCCGCCAAGGCCTTGAGCGTGTTGCGGTGGAAGTTGTAGACGCGCTGGGCCTTGTCCGGGACGACGAGCGCGCGTTGGCGCAGGGCGTCCTGGGTGGCGACGCCGGTCGGGCATTTGTTGGTGTGGCAGCTTTGCGACTGGATGCAACCGATGGCGAACATGAAGCCGCGTGCCGAGTTGGCCCAGTCGGCGCCGATGGCCAGCACGCTGGCGATGTCGAAGGCGCTGACGATCTTGCCGCTGGCGCCGAGTTTGATCTTGTCGCGCAGGTTCAGGCCGACCAGGGTGTTATGCACAAACAGCAGGCCTTCGCGCATCGGTACGCCGATGTGGTCGGTGAACTCTACCGGTGCGGCGCCGGTGCCACCTTCCTTGCCATCGACCACGATGAAGTCCGGCAGGATGCCGGTTTCCAGCATGGCCTTGGCGATGCCCATGAACTCCCACGGATGACCGAGGCAGAACTTGAAGCCCACCGGTTTGCCGCCGGACAGTTCACGCAGTTGCTGGATGAAATGCATCAGCTCGATCGGTGTGGAAAACGCGCTGTGGCGTGACGGCGAGACGCAGTCTTCGCCCATCATGATGCCGCGGGTGTCGGCGATTTCCTGAGTGACTTTGTGCTTGGGCAGAATCCCGCCGTGGCCGGGTTTGGCGCCTTGGCTCATCTTGATTTCGATCATCCGCACTTGCGGGTTCTGTGCCTGGGTCGCGAAGCGTTCCGGGTCGAAACGACCGTCGCTGGTGCGGCAGCCGAAGTAGCCGCTGCCCAGTTCCCACGTCAGGTCGCCGCCGTGTTCGCGGTGATACGGGCTGATGCTGCCTTCGCCGGTGTCGTGGGCAAAGTTACCGAGCTTGGCGCCCTGGTTCAGCGCACGGATGGCGTTGGCGCTGAGCGAACCGAAGCTCATCGCCGAGATGTTGAACACCGATGCCGAGTACGGCTGGGTGCACTGCGGGCCGCCGACGGTGACGCGGAAAGTGCTCGGGTCGCTCAACGGCGACGGGCGCATCGAGTGGCCGATGAATTCGAAGCCGGACTGATACACGTCGATCAGCGTGCCGAAGGGTTTGTCGGCGGTTTCGTTCTTCGCTCGCGAATAGACCAGCGAGCGCTGGGCACGGGAGAAGGGCAGGGCGTCGCTGTCGGATTCCAGCAGGTACTGGCGGATCTCCGGGCGGATGCCTTCGACCAGATAGCGGATGTTGCCCAGGATCGGGTAGTTGCGGCGCACCGCGTGCGGGCTCTGCATCAGGTCGAACAGACCGAGCAGGCTCAGCACGCCAGTGACAGCGGTGATCGGCCACAGCCAGTCGTGTTCGAGAAAGGGCAGACTGGCGAGGGTGAATATCACGCAGACGGCAAAGAAGGCGTAGCGGCTCAGGAGTGACAGGCTCATACGGTTTCCCTGGTTCGGACTCAGTTTTTATCTCGGCAGGTAATGGTATGAAATCCTGTGGCGAGGGGGCTTGCCCCCGTTGCGCTGCGAAGCAGTGCCAAAACCTGTAATCGCCACATATCTGGATGAATGCGATTACCGTTTCTGCGACTGCTGCGCAATCGAACGGGGGCAAGCCCCCTCGCCACATAGTTCTATTCCTTCGAAGGAACTCTGCATCACGCAGTGTTCCTGTCTGCCGAGCGTTTTCAGGCGTTCTGCGCCTGGAGAAAAATCGAAAACAGCTCTGGCTGGGATTTGATCCCCAGCTTGCTGTACATGTGTTTCTTATGGACTTTCACGGTTTCTACGGAGATTTACAGCTTACGGGCGATTTCTTTACTGGAGCAACCGCTGAGCATCAAACGCCCGACATCCAGTTCCCGGGCCGTCAGTTGCGCGCCCTTGAGTTGTTGCACCGACGCCTCCAGCTGCACTCGCCAGTCGGCCTGTGCGGGGGCGACGGAGAGGGCCACGCTTGCGTTGATCTCGTAGGGCAGGCGCTGGCGCAACAGGCCCAGCACCCACGGCTGGATCAAAGACAGCAAAGCAATCTGTTCGCCAGTGAAACGTTTTTCACTGCCCAGCGACAGGCACAGCGTGCGCTCGCCTTAGAGCTGGCAATTGAACTGGATTTCGTCGGCGACCACATTCAGACGAAAGTATCGCTGGTAATACTCGGTCAGCTCGAAATGCTCCGGCGCCACCTCCGACAGGGAGGTGGTGGCGCACATGGCTTGTTTGCAACGCCGCATACCTGGCGGCTCTGGCGGCTTTCGTCGTCAGCCGCCGGAGATGGATTTTCAGGAAGCGGCCTGAGGTGTCTTCAGGCCGCGGGCCGGCTCTGGCGCATCGGCAATTCGACGCGAAAGGTCGTGCCCACGCCCGGTTCGCTGCGTACCGAAATGTCGCCACCGTGCTTTTTCACGATGCCGTAGGACAGTGACAGGCCAAGCCCGGTGCCCTGGCCGACCGGTTTAGTGGTGAAAAACGGATCGAAGATTTTCTGCAGGATGTCCGGCGCGATCCCCGCGCCGGTGTCCGCGACTTCGACCCAGGCCGTGTCCTGTTGTTGCCCGGTGCGCAACGTGATGGTGCCGCGCTCGGGGCCCATGGCCTGAGCGGCGTTGACCACCAGGTTCATGATCACCTGGTTGATTTGTGACGGCAGACACTCGATGTCCGGCAGCGGCTGATACTCCTTGATCAAGTCAGCCTTGTATTTGAGTTCGCTGGCGACAATATTCAGGGTCGACTCTATGCCTTGTTGCAGATTGGCCCACTGCCATTGCTGATTGGTATCGACCCGGGAGAAATCCTTCAGGTCTTTCACGATCTGTCCGACCCGGCCTATGCCTTCCTTGGATTCGCGGATCAGCACCGGGATGTCTTCGAGCAGAAAATCCAGATCGAGGTCTTTGCGCAACTGCTCAAGCCGCGCGGCGGATTCGTTGTCCAGTGCGTGCCCGAGCGTCTGGCAGGCGTCGAGTATGCTCAGCAATTGTTTGAAGTAGCCGTCCAGCGTGCCGAGGTTGGAGGAGATGAAGCCAATCGGGTTGTTGATTTCATGGGCCACACCGGCGGCCAGTTGACCCAGTGAAGCGAGTTTTTCCGATTGCACCAGTTGGCTTTCCAGTTGCTTGCGCTCATCGATTTCTCGCTGCAATTCTTCACTGGCCTGCTTGAACTGGGCGGTGCGCTGACCGACCAGATGTTCCAGATGGTGCATTTGCAACGAGGCCCGTTCCGTCATCTGCCATTTGGTCAGCAGGGTGTTGGCCATCTGCTGCACTTCGATGTTGTCGAACGGTTTTTTCAGAATCAGCAACCGGTCATGCGCCTGCAGGCGTTCGAGCAGTTCATCCCAGGAATAATCCGAGTAGGCGGTGCAGACCACCACCTGCAACTGCGGATCCTGCTGCCAGAGATGCTCGATGGTTTTCGCGCCGTCCCAGCCGTCGGGCATGCGCATGTCGACGAAGGCCAGCGCGTAGGGGCGTTGTTCCTGCAAGGCCTGCACCAGTTTGCCCAGGCCTTCCTCGCCGCCATAGGCTGAATCGAGCTCGAACAACGGGCGCTGGGGGCGCGCCTGGGCACCGAACAATGCGGCCTCCATGTCGTCCAGTTCCTGCGTTTGCACGGCAGCCGGCGCGAGTATCTTGCGGAAGTCTTCGTGAATCGACGGCATGTCGTCGATCAGTAGAATGCGGCGGTTCGAAGGCTCGCTCATGCGTTCTCCGTGACGCTGATCAGGGGGATCTGCAAGGTGAACAACGCGCCTTTGCCCGGCCCGTCGCTGTGCGCGGTGAGGTGCCCGTTCATCTCGATGGCCGCCAGGGCACAACTGTGCAGGCCGAACCCGTGGCCTTCCTTGCGGGTGGTGAAACCGTGGGCAAAGATCCGCGTCATGTTTTCCGGCGCGATGCCTTCGCCATCGTCCTTGACGCTGATTTCGAGGAAGCCGTCATCGACGATTTTTACCGCCAGGGTCATGGTGCGTGGGCGGTTGCTGAGGTCGGACATCGCGTACTTGGCGTTGCTGATGAGGTTGATCAGGATCAGCAGCAAGCGGTGCTTGTCGCCCATCACCTGCGGCACTTCGGCGTACTCCTTGACCACCGTGACGTGATGCCGGGTCAGGGCCCCGGCGTTCATGCGCAAGGCGTCTTCGAGCAACTCGTTGATGAACAGCGGTTCGGTCATGCTGTTGGCACCGGCATAGGATTGCTGGGTAGCGACGATGTCCTTGATGTGATCGACGCTTTTGTTCATCTGGTTCAGTTCGTCGACCATTTCCTGCTGTTCCTGGGCAATGGCACCCACCAGCTGGTTGAGGTAGCCGGGGAGCAATTTGCCCTTGGCGTCTTCGCTGAGAAACGCACCGAGGTCGTGCGGGTGCTCGTTGATCAGTTGCATGGCTTTGCCCAGGCCTTGGGTCTTGCTGCTGCGCAGCTTGCGCGCGATCAGGTCGCTGGAGATGTTCACACTGTTGAGCACGTTGCCAACGTTGTGCAGCACGTTGGTGGCGATTTCCGCCATGCCCGCCAGACGTGCCGCGTCGAGTAGCTCGCTCTGGGCGTCCTTGAGTTCCCGGGTGCGCTCCTCGACCCGTTGCTCCAGTGCATCGTTGGCGGTTTGCAGGGCGCTGTTGACCCGATTGATCTCGGCGAAACTGCCGATCAGGCGGATGGCCAGCCACACCAGCGACAACATCAGCAGCACCGAAAACAACAGCAGGTAGAAGTGATATTGCCGGTCGATCCGATCGGCCAGTTGCTGATCGCGATCGAGCATGACGGTGATGTTGTCCAGGCGCTCGGCCACGGGAATGTTTTCGATGCTTTCGAGCATCTGATTGACCAGTGGCTGCTCGCGAGCGATCAGGCTGATGTGGTTGCTGAGGATTTTGATCGGGGATTGAAATGCCTGCGGCAGGCGCTGTGCGTTCACCGCCAGTTTGTTCAGGCCCACTTCGATGTCGGCGGCCCGGTCACCGGAGGTGACCTGGGCGAACTCCAGAGCACTGAGCAGCAGGTCGTAGGTATCGGTGGTGATGCTCTGCAACTGCAATTTATCGAAGTCCGACAGGTTGGCCAGTTGCTGCTGAATGTCGTCTTCAGCGGTGGGCAAAAAGGCCAGGGAATTGCGCAACAGCGCATTGTGCGATTTGAACTGTTCGACCAGGCGGGTCTTTTCCTGCATTGCCTGCAGGAAACTCTCGTGGGCCTCATTCCACTGTGCCGAGTCATTGCGGCCGTGTCCGGACTCTATCGCGTCGAAGCGCGTCCAGAGCCGGTTCATCTCGTTCATCGGTGACACCAGCGGATCGTAGTTGTGGGTCAGCGCCACCCTGGCCTTGAGGATTTCGTTTTCCCACTGCGAATTCTGTTGTTTGATCTGCCGGATCAAGTCCCGTGATTCGGTGTACGTCATGGTCTGATCGGAGCTGGATTTGAAATACAGAAACAGCAGGATCGAGGCCAGCGCCAGGGCGACGAGGGTGAGTAACAGCAGGCTGCGTCGACGGGAGATATTGATCATGGCTTGCCTGGCCATTGGCCGGTGAGGGTCGTGAGAAACAGAATGATCAGCTTTTTGTCCTCTTCGCTCGGCATGCGTCCCAACTGGTACTGGAACATCACGTCCACCGCCCGTTCGAGGGTGGGCGCCGAGCCGTCGTGAAAGTACGGTGCGGTGGTCGCGACATTGCGCAGGCTTGGCACCTTGAACACCGCCCGGTCCGCTTCGTCGCCAGTGACATTGAAACGGCCCTCGTCGGCCACGGTCCGGTTGCCGCGATCGGCAATGTAATCGCCGAACACGCCGAATTTCTGGAACATGTTGCCGCCGATGTTCACCCCCTGATGGCAGGCGATGCAGCCGTACTCCTTGAAGCGTTGGTAACCGTACTTTTCCTCCAGCGTCAGGATGTCGGTGTTGCCCAGCAGGTATTGATCGAAGCGCGAGTTGGGCGTCAGCAAGGTGCGTTCGAAGCTGGCCAGCGCCTGCTGGACATTGGCCTGGGTCACGCCGTCCGGGTAGGTGGCGGCGAAATCGCGACGATAATCGGGGTCTTTGCCGATCCGCTCGATCACGGTGCGCCAGTCGCCGCCCATTTCATGCGGGCTGGTGATGACGACGTTGCTTTGCTCCTCCAGCGTCTCGACACGGCCATCCCAGAACTGGCGGAAGTTGAGGGCGGCGTTGAACACGGTCGGCGTGTTGACGGCCACCGGTTTGCCGTCGAAGCCCAGGGACAAGGCACGGCTGTCGGCACCGTTCTTGTCCAGTTGGTGGCAGCTGGCGCAGGACAGCGTGTGGTTGATCGACAACCGTGGCTCGTGGAACAAGCGCCGACCGAGCTCCACGCGCCGTGCGTCCTGCTGAGGCGCGGCGGGCAACGGTTTGAGAGGCTCGTCCAGCGGCTCGGCACTGGCCCCGGCACAGACCCCGCACAACAGCAACACCATGGCGTGGTGGAAAAGGCTCATCGGTAACTGTCTCCCTGACTCATGGCCGGTTTTGCAGTGTTCATGAAATCGTCCACGGAGCGGGCTCCGTGCCGGCCAGCAAGCGCGCAAACGCGTCTGCCGGCAGGGCTTCGCTGAAGAAGTAGCCCTGGCCTTCTTCGCAGTGATGCGCCTTGAGAAAAGCCAACTGTTCGGCGGTTTCAATGCCCTCGGCGATGACGTTCAGCCCCAGACTCTTGCCCAGGTTGATGATGGCGCTCACCAGCGCGGCATCGTTGCGGTCGTTGCACAGGCCGCGAATGAATGACTGGTCGATTTTCAGCACATCGATGGGAAACCGGCGCAGGTAGCTCAGGCTGGAATAGCCGGTGCCGAAGTCGTCGATGGCCAGGCGCGTGCCCAGTGTCTTGAGGCGAGTGAGCGCAGTCATCGTCACCTCGACGTTTTGCATCAACACACCTTCGGTGATTTCGATCTCCAGCCAGTCCGGGGCCAGACCTGTCTGCTCGAGCACGCGCTCGACGCCTTCGACGAAATCACGCTGGCGAAAATCGATGGGCGACATGTTCACCGACATGCGGATCGGCGGCAGCCCGGCGGCTTGCCATGCGCAGGTCTGACGACAGGCTTGCGTCAGCACCCATTTGCTCAGCGGTACGATCAGGCCGCTGTCCTCGGCCACCGGGATGAAGTCCGAAGGATAGACCCAGCCATGCCCCGGTTTCTGCCAGCGCACCAACGCTTCGGCACCCACCACTCTGCCACTGCGCAGGTCGATTTTCGGCTGATAGTGCAGGACGAACTCGTGCTCTTGCAGGGCGCGGCGAATACCCGACTCGATGCTGTGCTGTTCCCGGGCGCGCTGGTTCATGGCTTCGATAAAGAAGCCAATGTTGTCCGGCCCCTGTTCCTTGACGTTGCGCATCGCGGTCTCGGCCTTCTTGATCAACTCGATGGCTTCGAGGCCGTCATCGGGGTAGACGCTGATGCCCAGGCTGGCAGTGACGCTGACGTCATGACCGGCAATCGTCTGCGGCAGACGAATGGCGGTGAGCAGTTTTTCGGCGATGCCGTGGGTTTGTTGAGGGTGGTTGATGTCGCCGAGGATCATCACGAACTCGTCGGAGCCGTAGCGAAACACCGAGTCCGAGCCGCGTACGCACGACAACAGCTGTTGTGCGACTCGTTTGAGCATCTCGTCGCCCGCGGGATGGCCCAGCGCATTGTTGATGCGCTTGAAGCGATCCAGGCCGAGGAACATCACCACCAGTTGTTTGTCATGGCGCCGGCAGACGGCCATGGCCTGGCTCAGGCGATCGCCCAGCAATGTGCTGTTGGGCAGTTCCGTGAGGCTGTCGTATTGCAGCAGGTGCGAAACTTTGAGCAATTCGTGAACCCGCGCCTCGATGGTCTGCTCAAGGCTGAGCATCTTCAGCGCCGCGTCCTGCGCCAGTTGCCATTTCCAGGTCAGGGCGTTGGCCATCTGGCGGATTTCCAGACTGTCGAACGGTTTTTTCAGAATCAGCAACTGGTCGCCGAATTCCAGCCGTTCGGCCATCGCTTCCCAGCTGTAGTCGCTGTATGCCGTGCACAAGGCAATTTGCAGGTTCGGATCGACCCGCCACAGTTGCTCGATGGTTTCCAGGCCATCCCAGCCGGGCGGCATGCGCATGTCGATGAAGGCCAGCGCATAGGGGGTGCCGCTGGCCTGGGCACGTTTGACCAGGGCCAGGGCTTCCTGGCCCTGATAGGCGGAATCGAGCTGGAAGCTCAGGTGCTGCGACTGGCGCGTGCCGAACAGCGTCTGCTCCAGTTGATTCAGATCGGCCGTGTCTTGAACCTGCGGGGCAAGGATCTTGCGAAAATCATCGTGAATCGCCGGCGTGTCGTCGATGATCAGGATGCGCCGGTTGGTCTGGGGAAAAGGGGTTTTCATGCCTCGTCCTCCTTCGGCGTAGGACTCGGACTGTTCTTGAGCAGTCGCCCAGCCTCTTCGGCACAGACCGCCGCGCTGAAATACAGCCCCCGGGCGCTGGGCAGTGGCGCGACGGATGGCACGCAAGGCTGGTCCGGCGACGGCTGTCCTTCGGCGATGATGCCGATGTTCAGGTCCCGGGCGAAGTTGACGATGGCGCGCAGGGCGTTGGCGCCGGCCACATCGTGGGCCGCACTGTCGATGAAGCTCTGCGCCAGTTTGAGGTGATTGACCCGGTAGGTTTTCAGGTAATCGAACGAGGAGTATTCGGTGCCGAAATCATCGATGGCGATGGTCACGCCCAGCTCGCGCAGGCGCGGCAACGCATCGTTGTGGGTCCATTTGGTCTGGGCCAGCGTCGCCTCGGTGACATCGAAGCGCAGATCCCAGGGGGCCAGCTCCCAGCGAGCGGTGGTGCGCAGCACGTCGTAGATCAACTCGGGACCGCTCTTGAGTTGCGCCAGCGAGAGTTTGATTGCCATGACTGGCGGCGCTACGCCTGCGTCACGCCATTTGCGCATCTGGGCACAGGCGTGTTCCAGGACCCAGCGCCCAAGAGGAATGATCGCCCCGGTGCGCTCCGCCGCCGGCACGAAGGCGCTGGCCGGCAGCAGGCCGAGGCGCGGATGCTGCCAGAGAATCTGCGCCTCCATGCCAAGAATCCTGCCACTGTGCAGATCCATCTCCGGTGCGTAATGCAGTTGCAGCTCATCGCTCTCGAGCGCCGTCATCAATTCGCTGACCAGCGTCATGCGCTCGGCCACTTCGCGCGAGATCGCCTCGGAGTGGAAGTGATACTGGTTGCGGCCCATTTCCTTGGCGCGATACAGCGCCATATCGGCCTGCCCGAGCAGGCTGTCGGCATCGGGGCTGAGGTCGCTGTAACTGCTGATGCCGATACTGACCGAAATGTGCAGTGCATTGCCGGCCAGGTTGTAGGGGGCCAGCAGCGTGTCGCGGATGTTGGCGGCCATCGCGGCCGATTGGGTCGGGTCGCTGACGTCCATTTGCAGGATCGCGAACTCGTCGCCGCCCAGGCGCGCCACCACGTCGCTTTCCCGCACGCCGAACTTGATGCGCCGGGCCACTTCCTGCAGCAGCAGATCGCCGATCGGGTGGCCCAGGGTGTCATTGATCCGCTTGAAGTGGTCCAGATCCAGGTAAAACACTGCAAACGGCATGGCGCCCCGTCGCGCGGCGGCAAACGCCTGATGCAGGCGTTCGATCAGTGTGGCGCGATTGGCCAGGCCTGTCAGGCCATCGGAGCGCGCCAGCAACGCCAGTTTGTCCTCGGCCAGGCGACGCTCGGTGATGTCGAGGATGATGCCCTCGACTTCCAGTAGACGGCCGTCATGATCGCGCACCGGGATGTAGCGGTTCTCCACCCAGCGCCAGGTTCCCTGGCCGGTGCGCATCCGGAATTCGATGGACGCGCCTGACGCATGCCGATCCAGCACTCGGGCCATGGCGGCATCGACAATGGCGTGATCGTCCGGGTGAATCAGTTCCTGCGCCCAGTTGGGCGAACGCACCAGGTCGGCGGCGACATGGCCGTAACGGGTGATGTTGTGGGAGATGTACATCAGGGCAAACGAGGGATCGCCGCGCAAACGGTAAAGGATGGTCGGGCTGTTCTGCACGATGATGTTGGCATCGGACAGCTCCCGGGTGCGCTCCTGAACCGCGTGTTCCAGCAGGTTCATCTTCAGATCGGCGTCCTCGGTCATTTGCCATTTGACCGTAAGGGCACTGGCCATCTGCCGGATTTCGATCGCGTCGAAGGGCTTTTTCAGAATCAGCAACCGGTCGTTCAGCGCCAGACGCCGGTCGATGTCTTCCCAGGAGTAGTCGGAATAGGCGGTGCACAAGGCGACTTGCAACTTGGGGTCGACTTGCCACAGCCGTTCGATGGTTTCCAGGCCATCCCAGCCCGGTGGCATGCGCATGTCGATGAAGGCCATGGCGTAGGGACGGTTTTCCGCCAGCGCGGCTTCGAGTTTGTCCAGGGCTTCGCGGCCCTGAAAGGCCGAATCGAGTTCGAAATGCTGGGATTGCTGTACGGACGGGGTGCCAAACAACAGATTCTCGGTTTCGCCCAAGCCATCGTCGCCGGGGATGACCGGGCTGAGAATTTTGGCGAAGTCGCCGTGGATCGACGGGCTGTCGTCGACAATGAGTACACGACGATTGATGTGCGCGGCTGGCGGGTTCATGCCGCGACACCGGTAGGGGGACGTGTTGTCATCAGGGGCATCCTTTTCCCTCGCGATTTGCCTGTTCGAAAGCCGATGGGTCCTGCGCCTTGTACAGCATAGTCGGCTCCTTCCTACTACGCTTTCGGTCCCGGACGAAGATTTGCGTGAATCCAGTCAAAAATCATCTAGCCTTTGACTCAGACGCAGGCCTGAGAGGCGATCGGTCGGTGTGTCGTTAACCCCCTGTTTCGCTTGAGACCATGCCATGGAAGAGCAATCCCCCCCGATGCAGTCCCATCGACCCACGGTGCTGTTGGTCGATGACGAAGAGTCGATCCTCAACAGTCTGCGCCGATTGTTGCGGGGCCAGCCCTATGATGTTCTGTTGGCCACCAGCGGTGCCCAGGCGCTGGACATGCTCGCGCAGCAACCGGTGAATCTGGTGGTGAGCGATGCGCGCATGCCCGGCATGGACGGTGCCTCGTTACTGGCCCATGTCCGTGAGCGCCATCCGCAAACTGCGCGGATCATGCTTACCGGCTATGCCGACCCCGCGGCCATCATCAAAGCCATCAATGAAGGGCAGATTCACCGTTACATCAGCAAACCCTGGAACGACGAAGAGTTGCTGCTGATCCTGCGCCAGTCCCTGGAACACCAGCATTCCGAGCAGGAGCGTCAGCGTCTGGAACGCTTGACCCGGGTGCAGAACGACCAGCTCAAGTTGCTCAACAGCACCCTGGAAAAGCATGTCGCGGCACGCACGGCCGAACTGCAGCAGACCGCCGACATGCTCGATCTGGCTTACGAAGAGCTCAAACACAGCTATGTCACGGGCACCGAAGTGTTCTCGCTACTGGCCAATCTGCGTTTGCCCCCTGCCAAGCAGACCAACCGGCAGATCATCGAACTGGTGCGCAGCTACTGCAAACAGCATGGCCTGGACGAGGCCACCAGCCGTGACCTGACCATGGCTGCGGCGCTGTACAACGTCGGCAAACTGAGCTGGACCGACGGCATGATGGCGACGCCCTCGGATCTGTTGCGCCATACCGATCGCGAGCGTTATCGCAGTTACCCCAAGCAGAGCGAATCGCTGCTCATGACGCTGGACCCGATGAAGGACGCGGCACGCCTGATCCTGCATCACCAGGAGCGCTGGGACGGCAGCGGGTTTCCCGACCGGCTCAAGGGCGAGGCCATTCCGTTCGGTTCACGCTTGCTGAAGCTGGCGGTGGATTTCGTCGAGTTGCAGCGCGGCCTGATCCTCGAACGGCAGATGAACAGCGATGAAGCGCTGCTGTACCTGCGCCAGTACGCCGGCCGTTTGTACGATCCCGATCTGGTCGAAGATTTCATTCAGGTGTGTGCGGCGTTCCTCAGCGACGTCACGCTGGCCGATCCGTCGGTCAAGGTGCTGTCTACTCGGGACCTCGCAGCGGGGATGATTCTGGCGCGCAATCTCAATGCCGATAACGGCATGCTGCTGCTCAACGCCGGCAAGGTCCTCAGCCCGCTATTGGTGGAAAAGCTGATTGCATTCGAAGCCATGGAGGGCGGCAAATACAAGATTTTCGTCAAGGTGCCGGAGGAGGTTGAAGCCACGCTCAAGGCGCTGGGGCAATGATCTGCGAGGTGACGTCATTGGGGCGGGCATGGGATCCTTGCGGTTTTTCCAGGCCGGTGGCTGACCCATGACTTCTGCATCCGTTGCATCTCCGCACCTCATTCGTATTGCCGCCGCGCTGCTGCTCGACCCCGAAGGCCAGACCCTGCTGGTGCGCAAGCGCGGAACCACGGCGTTCATGCAGCCGGGCGGCAAGATCGAGGCACATGAATTGCCGGTGCACGCGCTGGCCCGCGAGCTGGAAGAAGAGCTGGGCCTGGTGATCGATCCGGCGCAGGCGTATTTTCTCGGCCAGTTCTCGGCGCCTGCCGCCAACGAGCCGGGGTGTGTCGTTCAGGCGGATATCTTTCAAGTGACGATCGACACTGACGTGGCCCCGGCTGCTGAAATCGAGGAAGTGATCTGGATCGACCCGGCTACTGACGCTGGACTTGCTCTGGCGCCATTGACACGCGACCTGATCCTGCCGTTTTATCGCAACTCACTGAGCGCTCTCGCCTGATCTCCACGCAAAGGACTTTGCCATGATCCCACTTCAAGACTTGCTGATCTTCGCCGCCGCGGCGCTGTTGATGGTGCTGACACCGGGGCCGAACATGATTTACCTGATCTCGCGTTCGATCTGTCAGGGACGCAAGGCCGGGGTTACGTCGTTGCTGGGTGTGGTGAGTGGATTCTTCGTGCATATGTTCGCCGCGGCTGCCGGGTTGACTGCGGTGTTTCTGGCGGTGCCGATGGCCTATGAAGTGCTGAAGTGGGCCGGTGCCCTGTATTTGCTGTGGCTGGCCTGGCAAGCGGTCAAACCCGGTGCGCGCTCGCCGTTCGAAGCGCAGCAACTGCCGGCGGATTCTCCGCGCAAACTGATCACCATGGGTTTTCTCACCAGCGCACTGAACCCGAAAATCGCGGTGTTCTACCTCTCGGTGTTTCCGCAATTCATCACCCCCGAGCACGGTTCGGTGTTCACCCAGAGCATCATCCTCGGTCTGACCCAGATCAGCGTCAGTTTCACCGTCAATCTGCTGATCGCGCTGTTCGCCGCGGGCATTGCTTCGTGGTTCGTGCGTAACCCGACGTGGCTGGCGCTGCAGCGTTATTTCATGAGTTTCGTGCTGGGTGGTCTGGCTGTACGCCTGATGCTTGAACAACGCAGGACGGCGTGAGCATGTGGATCGAACGGCTGGACGCCAGCCATGCGCTGGCCTACCGCGAGCTGATGCTTGAGGCCTACGACCGCCATCCGCAGGCGTTCACCTCCAGTGTGCGCGAGCGCGCGGTGATGCCGCTGAGCTGGTGGGAAGCGCGCCTGACCAGCAAGCTCGATGTGGTGTTGGGTGCCTTCGAGGCCGGCATTCTGGCCGGTATCGTCGGCCTGGCGTTCGAACCCCGGGAAAAGGCCCGCCACAAGGCCACGCTGTTCGGCATGTACGTGTCAGCCGATTTTCGTCAGCACGGTGTGGGCCATGAACTGGTGCAGGCCGCGCTGGCCGAAGCACAAAATCACCCTGGGCTGAAAGTCATCCAGCTCACCGTCACCGCCGGCAACGACGCCGCGTTCAACCTGTACCAGCGTTGCGGCTTCATCCAGTTCGGCCTTGAGCCGCTGGCGGTGCGGGTCGGCGAAGACTACTTCGACAAGATTCACATGTGGCGTGAATTACCCTGAGAGGGGACAAGATCAAAAGATCGCAGCCTGCGGCAGCTCCTACAGAGATCGGTGTAGGAGCTGCCGCAGGCTGCGATCTTTTGATTTTTAGCGTCAGCGCACCGCGCTGACGCCATCCAGCGTCGAGAACGACGTGTCCTTGGCCGTCAGCAGGAAATCGCGCATGTACGGCGCATCCAGCATGTCCGTGCGGATCGCCGCGTACAGCGTGGCAAACAGACCTTTCTCGCCCAGCCGCTTGGCCTTCACATAGCCGCGCGAGCTGTACTCGTGCAGCGCCCAGTGGGGCATGCCGCAGACGCCACGGCCGCTGGCGACCAGTTGCATCATCATCACCGACAGCTCCGAAGTACGGACCTGCGCCGGTTCGATGTCGGCCGGTTCCAGGAAGCGCGTGAAGATGTCCAGCCGATCGCGTTCCACCGGGTAGGTGATCAGGGTTTCGGTGAGCAGGTCTTCAGGGACGATGTAGGGTTTGCTCGCCAGTGGATGCTGGTTGGCGACTGCCAGCATCGCTTCGTAGGTGAACAGCGGCACGTAGGTGATGCCGGCGATGTCCAGCGGATCGGAGGTCACCACCAGGTCCAGATCACCCCGAGCCAGCGCCGGCAGCGGGGCGAAGGCGAAGCCCGACGCCAGGTCGAGTTCGACTTCCGGCCAGGCGTCGCGGAACTGGTCGATGGTCGGCATCAGCCACTGGAAGCAACTGTGACACTCGATCGCCATGTGCAGGCGCCCGGCAGTGCCACCGGCCAGACGGCTGATGTCGCGTTCGGCGGCGCGCAGCAGTGGCAGGGTCGCGTCAGCCAGTTGCAGCAGGCGCAGACCGGCGCTGGTGAAACGCACCGGTTTGGTCTTGCGCACGAACAACGGCATGCCCATGCGCTCCTCCAGTTCCTTGAACTGGTGGGACAGCGCCGACTGGGTCAGGTGCAGACGGTCGGCGGCGTCGACCAGGCTGTCGGCTTCGCGCAGGGCATGCAGGGTTTTCAGATGACGGATTTCAAGCACTGCTGGCCCCATGAATAAAATTTGTGATCAATTCGAAGGCGGTGAGTTTGTCTCATGTTGATCGAGCTGTCGACTCACAAAACGGCAGCGGCGCACCAGGTGTGCTCCGCTGCTCCAGATTCACAGTGCTGAAAACAGGCGGGTGCCCAGCGGTTTACCGATGTCACCCCGCCAGATCGCTTCAACCTGAGCGCCGCCGGCGGCTTGGGCCTGCTGCCATTGCAGACCGAGATGGCGTTGCGCCGGCAACTTCAAGTGCGCTTTGACAAAGTCCTGGAACGGCACTTTGTCCGACGTGTAGTGAAAGTGCGCGTACCACAGCGTGCGTGGCGGGGTGCTGGTCAGGTCACGCACCTCGTATTCCTGCAGGAAGTCCTGGCGTCCGTCGGCACGCTTGCCCTGCGCACGCAGCCCACCGTCCTTGCGGATATCCACCACTTTTTGTTGCAGCAGATAGTCCAGATAACCTTCAGTGGGCGTCTGGCTGCGCAGTGACTGTTCGACGCGCAGTGCTCGCCCCACGTCGCGCAGTTGCTGCGCCTGAGTGTTCAATTGCAGCACCAGCGACTCGTCGGGCGACAGCCGTTCGATGGTGTCGGCCCGGGTACTCAATTCCAGCGCTTCACTGCTCAGCATGTGCTCCAGGTCCACGGGCAACATGTCTTGTCGGGTGTAGCCCATGACTTTGTTGCGGTAGGCCGGAACGCTGGCAAGTCGTTTGCGGGCCTCCTTGAGCAGCGGCTGGATGTCGGTCTGCATCACCGGGGCGGCGGGTGCCGATGCGGTGTGCAGCAGATATTTGCCGCTCGAACGCGGCAACCAGGTTTCCCGGTAGCCATCGAGACCTTCGATGGTGAAGCGTTTTTGTCGGGTGACGGCATCGATGGTCTGGGTGCCGATCAGCAATTGGTTGTCCTCGGTTTCGAACAGTTGCCGGCCGCTGTTGCCTTTGGCTTTGATCGGCTGTCGGTGCTTGATGGCTTGCCGCGCGTGGGTTTCGATTTTGCTCAAGCCGTCTAGAAAAGGGGTGACCTGTTCCAGGTCCAGATGCTGTGGATAACCGAGGCACCAGGCATTCAACTGCCGGCGGAACCCGGCGTAGGTCTCAAGGCAATCCTCAAGCACCCGATTGCGCTGGACCTGGGTGGCGTTAACCTCGGGCAGGTAGTGTTGCGTCATCAGTGCGCGTCCAACCTTGGACCGGGCCTTTTTCATTTGCACCTGAAAGTAGCTCCAGGACAAATCGTCGATGGCGTCGTAGTGGGTGATGAGCTCCAGAATATTCGAGGTTTTCAGGTAATCGCAGGTGACTTCGCCCAAGTACTCATTTATGGCGGAGATGTTGTCGGCCACGACGGCTTTCTGGCTGCGGTGGGTGATGCGTGTATTCCACAGATTGGCCTGTTCGGTGGTGCTGTGCAGGTGCTCGAACTCTTTGAGGAACTGCTTGCGCACCCCTTTGCGTCGGGTCATCAGTGCCAGATGGGCGGCGCTATCGGTGAACGGCGTTGCATCGGATTCAGCGACCATTTCTTCGATCTTGCTCAGGTATTCCAGCAACCTGGCCCGGGACACGTTGAGACGCTGGATAGTGCGGTCGACCACGACCCATGCGCAGCGGCTTTGAAAATTTTCGATCTGCACACGCTTGCGGCCGTGGCTCAGGGGCAGCAGCTCGGTGAGATCCTGGTACGCGGCCTGGGCGACGTCGATGTCGTTGACACATGCCGCGTCGACCCTGGCTTGCAACGGCCTGCGCTCGGCAACGGTCAGCGCCTGGTAGCGTTCGAGTAACTGGCCGGAGCTTTGGGTCTGGGTATTCAGGCGCCGGGTAGTGGCGTCGATGCTGTGGGACAGGGCCAGTTGACGGCGCAGTTGGCGATCCACCCACCAGCGCGGGAGCCAGCCACGAATGGCGGCGGGCCACAGCGGATCGAGACCGTCGGCCATGTGCCCGAGCACCGCGCCACCCCCGACACCGCCGCCGGCGATCGTTGTGCCGTACACCGCGTAATGGCTGTTCCAGTAGCCCGCTTCATCCAGAGCGATCGGTTGCTTGTAGGTGCGTGTGCTGGTTGCGCTCAGGCGCCATTGCGGCGGGCTCTGGCTCAGTTCGACGCGGTAGATGCGACCATGGCTGATGATGAAGTCGCCGTCGGCATGGCGATACACGTTGCGATACATCCCTTCGCTGCCCGGTTGCAGACCGGCGAGGGAAATCGGGCGTTCGTATTCGTACCCCTTGAAGCGTTCCAGCGAGTAGCGTGCCCGTCGTTGTGTCGAAGCAACCAGGCTTGCAGGGCGTCTGCCCAATGTCTGCAATTGGCGCAGACGGGTGAGGGAGCGCGCACTGCGGGCAACGTTTGTACCGGGCAGGACGTCCATGGCCGCATCGATCAGCGACAGCAACACGGCTTCCACTTCGGCCAGGCCATGCCCGACATCGCCACGCAGAAACGCCGCCACCGCCAGATTGGCACTGCTCCAGGCGTCATACAGAGCGATGGCGCTGCCGACGAAGGGCACCATGCCCACGGCCATTTTCAGGTAGTTGAAGAGCGTGCCGGATTGCAACGCGACGGTTTCCAGATACAGCGCGTCGTTAGAGCGCGAGGTGACGCGATGGGCTTGCAGCAATCGGCCCATGTGCACGTTGAGCATGTGCGTGGCCAGAGACGTGCTGGCCGGCCAGGCCTGACCCGTACCAATGATGGCGTCGAAGTTTTTCAGCAGCGCCTGATTGATCCGGCTGACATGCCGGTCTGCGTCGCCAGTGATCGCTCGCCCGGCCAGATAAGCGGGCATGGCGGTTTGCAGGCACAGGTTGTACAACGCCTTGCGCGCCTCTTCGAGGCTGTCGAACTGACGCAGAAATACTCCGTCGGGGCTGTCAGGCAGATACAGCAGCGTCTGTTGGCTGATCTGCTCCTCAATGAAGGTGACGCCCGCCAGTGTGCTGGGCCCTTGCCCGTGCGTGTCGTCGCCGCCTGCGCTCAAGTGCGCCGGCAGCAGCACGATGCGTCGGCCATGGGGCGTGTAGGCCGCACGACTGTCGGCATCGATGGCGATGTCGAGGATTTGCTGGCCGTCGGCGGTTATGTCGCCCCGCAACAGCGCAAACGCGCCGTGCAGTTTAAGCATCAGCCGCCATGGCTCGCTCAGGCATTCACGGCGCCAGGCGTTGTCGAAGGCCGGTTCACCCGGGGGGCCGAGAAAGGCCTGACGGATCAGCGCTTCATACTTGCCGGCGAGATCCTGCCTGGCCACGAGTTTGCGCAGCCAGGGCGGGGTGATCGCGGCTTTGACTTTGCGACGTTGCGCTTCGACCCCGCCGCTGACCTCGACCTGCATGAACGACAGGCGCCACCACATCGACTGGTCAATGTTGCCTTGCAGCAGATTGGCGAGCGGCAGCTTGCTCCGTTGCGTACTGGCGATCAGCGTATTGCGCTGAGGCGTTCCGGGGGCCGGTCCTTCGATAACTTCTTTGCGCCAGGTTGTGGCGTCGGGAACGTCCAGCACGACCTCAACGTTTTCAGTCAGGCCAAACGTCTGTTGCAGGTCAGCGAAGATCGCGTTGCGGTTGAAGGTGTCGCGCGAAGGCAATTCGCGTTCGAGCAACCGGTGGGAGTCCTTCATCGCTTTGATGTAAGCGCTGAACAAGGTCTTGAGCGCCTTGCGTCGGGCTTCGGGTAATGCACGCAACCAGGACGGCAAGCGGTCGGCCAGTGCAGCGCTGTGGTTTTGCTCGACGAGGTGTGTGTAGCTCAGCTCCCGCGAGGGCGAGGCGGGAACCGTCAGGCGTGCTATGGCCTGTTCGCGCAGTTCTTCCAGTGCCGAGCTGCGTTGAGCCGCACGCGAGGGAAGGGGATTGGCGGTCAGTATCTGGCTGGCCTGCTGGACACAGGCGTAGAGCTGCATCTGCAACCCGTATTCGAACGGATCGGTGTTCAGCGCCAGGATATGCAGCGCCTGGGTGGTAGCGTGAGCCGGGATTTTGAACAGCGTCGCTTCCAGCGCCTGGCGAGAGGCGAATCGCTGCAGGCCGCCGAAGCGGCCTGGCCAGTAAAGCAACAGGCTTTGATCCGAAGACGGCAACAATGCCGAGGGCTGGCAGAACAGCAGAACCCCGTCCAGCTCCTGGGTTTGCGGGTGGCTGGCGTCGTGCTCGGTATCGGTCACCGCCAGCATCAGTCGCGCCACGACGACTTCGGTCGGGCGTGGTTGAGCGGGCGCATCCAGCACGGACTTGAGCCATTGATGCTCTTCGCCGCTGATCTGCTTCAGGCTCGCTTGCAGTTCGGCCTCGGCCCGCAAACCGTTCAGCCGTGCCTGATAAAGCGCGGCGTAATGCGGGTGGGTCTTATGGCGCAGTTCGAGCATCTGCAGGTCGTTGTCGGGGTTGAGCAACTGCGTGGCGGCAACTTGACTGGCCTGTTCAGCCGTCGCGAGGTCATCGAGCCGTTGTTGCAGGTGTTGCAGTTGCGGGACGCGCCGGTCGCCTTCAACGTCGCTCCCGAGCAGGTGCTCCAGTGCGCTCTGCTGCAGGCTCAGGGCCCTGAGGCGCTGGCCCAATGGAATGTCGGGACTGAGCTGGTAGAACGGCGCGAGATCGTCTGGTCCGTCGATGGCCGGCCGTTCCGGAGGCAGCGAGAGCACGGTTTCGCGACGTTGGCGATCTGGCGCAAGGCGCTTGAACTGTGTCAGCAGCGCCTCGGCGCTTTGCGTCAATGCCGCTGCTTCGAGTGCGCTGTACTCAATGCTGATGCCCGGTGATTCCAGCCGCTGTTGGCCGAGCAGTTGCGGTTGCTGCTCGATCAACCAGCCCTGCAAGGCAAGGCGACCATGGAAGCTTATCCAGGCCAGGGTGGACGATGGCAAATACAACAGGAGCGGGGCCGCTGGATCGCCACAGAGGGTGATGAGCAGCGCGCCGGCCAGTTCGACCGTCGGGCGCTCCGCGCCTTTGAGTCGCAGCTGTTGGACAGACACCGTGCAGGTCGCTGGTGCTGTCGGGTCGATGAGCGTCTGCAGCGCTTCGATCTGTCCTTCAGCCAATGTGCCGTTGGCGAACGCCCAATGGCTCGACACCTCGAAATGCTGCCGATACAAGCTGATTGCGTGGGCCTTGCGAGTCACTGGGGTGCCCCGTGCCCGGGCGCTCCACCACTGCTCGTCAAGCATTGATGGCGGATCTTGCGTCATGAGGTCGAGCCACTGATCGTGGCAGTCGCGCCAGCGCGCCGTGGCGCTCAACAGCAGGCTCTGATCCGGGTTGGGGAGTAAGGGGGGGGCGAGACCGAAGTCGGTCGGTCGCTGCGAGAGTTCGTCGAACATGAAGACAGATCTCCAGAGAGCGTGAAGGCCGGGCAAACCGGCGTTCGCGCCATTAGAGGTCAGCGACGGCAGGGGCGGGTGGTACATAGTTATCGCGGTGCTTTGGGGGCGGCGCTGACGACCGCTCGGCAAACTTCATCAAACTGTCACGCAACTGTGGCAGCGCGCTTGAACAAACTTCATCAGACTCGCGCTCTACTGGGGTTCTGCGTTTCGGTGTTTTTCATGATCAAGGGCTTTTTTTCGCTCGCGGCCGTTCTGGTCGCGTTTTTATTCGGTGCGCCATCGTTCGCGGCCGCGCGTTGCGACGTGAATGTGCCGACCGAGCATGTCGATCTGCAGCAAGTGAGCATTGCCTACCAAAGCATCGGCCGCGCGTCGGACCCGGCGCTGTTGTTGGTCATGGGCCTGGGCGGCCAGTTGATCCACTGGCCGGACGAAGTGGTGGTTGCGCTGTGTCAGCAAGGCTTTCGGGTGATTCGTTATGACAACCGCGATGTCGGTCTGTCGACCTGGCGCCAGGCACCGGTCGAGGCCAATCTGACGTTTGAAGTGCTGCGCTACAAGCTCGGCTTGCCGGTGTCGGCGCCGTATTCATTGACCGACATGGCCGACGACGCGCTGGGCTTGATGGACGCGCTGCACATCGACCAGTTTCACGTACTGGGCGCGAGCATGGGCGGGATGATCGCCCAGCATCTGGCGGCGATGGCGCCCCAACGGGTGGAGAGCCTGACGCTGATCATGACCAGCTCCGGCGCCGAAGGCTTGCCGGCACCGAGCGCGGCGCTGGTGCAACTGCTGGCGCGACGCGGTGCGCCCAATCGCGAAGTGGCGCTGGAGCAGCAGGCTGACCTGCTGGCGGCGCTGGGCAGTCCGGCGGTCAGCGATGATCGGCAGGCGCTGCTGCATCAGGCAGCGATTGCTTATGACCGCGCGTTCAATCCTGAAGGTGTGAAGCGCCAGATCATGGCGATTCTCGCGGAGCCGAGCCGGGTGGCCTTGCTCAATCAACTGCGGGTGCCGACCCTGGTGGTGCACGGCACGGCCGATCCGTTGTTGCCGGTGATGCACGGCGTGCACCTGGCGGCGCACATTCGCGGCAGTCAGTTGAAACTGATTCCGGGGCTGGCCCATCGTTTCCAGGAAGCGTTCAAGGCGCCGTTGCTGGCGGCGGTGTTGCCGTATCTGCAGCAACATCGTGAAGACACGTCACACTGGGCGCAGATCGAGCCGGTGGCGGCGGGGAATCTGCTTTAACCGATAGGTTGGCGGTATTTGATCTGGCCCCTTCGCGAGCAGGCTCGCTCCCACATTGAAATACATCCCCTGTAGGAGCTGCCGAAGGCTGCGATCTTTTGCTTTTGCAGATCAAAAGATCGCAGCCTTCGGCAGCGCCTACCGGTGTATCTTTCAGATTTTGCGATGTGTGATCTGTCCGCGAGGTGTGTGATGAGTTCCGCTTTGAAAATCGATTTTGTCAGCGACGTGTCCTGCCCGTGGTGCGTCGTCGGTCTGTACGGCCTGCTGCAGGCGCTGGAGATTCTGCGCGAAGAAGTGCAGGCCGAGATTCATTTCCAGCCGTTCGAACTGAACCCGAAAATGGGCCCCGAGGGGCAGAACATCACCGAGCACATCGGCGAGAAATACGGTTCGACCCCGGAGCAGTCGCAGAAGAACCGCGAAGCGATTCGTGCCCGTGGCGCCGACGTCGGATTCGCCTTTCGCACCGATGGCAACAGCCGCATCTACAACACCTTCGATGCGCATCGCCTGCTGCACTGGGCCGGGCTCGAGGGGTTGCAGTTGCCCTTGAAAGAGGCGCTGTTCAAGGCGTATTTCACTGACGGCGGCAATCCGTCCGATCACGCGCAATTGATGCAGATTGCCGAAAGCGCGGGCCTGGACCGGCAGCGCGCGGCGGCGATTCTGGCCTCCGACGAGTTTGCCGATGAGGTGCGCGAAGAAGAGCAGCTCTGGCTGCAACGCGGCGTGAGTTCGGTGCCGACTGTGGTGTTCAACGGTCAGTACGCGGTGACGGGCGGGCAGCCGGTGGACACCTTTGTCGGGGCGATCCGGCAGATCATGGCCGAGTCCAGGGGCGGCACCGTCAACGGGTAAAGCTCCTGCAGGCGGCGAAGGTTGTGATCAGGCGTGCAGACGCACCCATACCGAGACCAGCACTGTCGCCGCGATCAACCACGCGACCACCGCCACGGCGAGTGACGCCTCCAGGCGCATGCGGTCAACCATGACGTACAGCGTCGCCAGATAGATGAAGTACGGAATGATCGACCACATGCCAAACACGATTGTGGCTTTCAAATCCTCCAGCGAGCGACCCTTGCCGACGATGTAATGGGCGATCAGGGCAAAGGTCGGAAACAGCGGCACCAGCCCGGCGATGTAATAGTTTCGGGTCTTGGACAGCGCGGCGAGGAGCACCACCACTGCCGCGCCGAGTGCCGCTTTGAGAATCAGATCCATCAGTGGCTCAACCCGTACTTTTTCACTTTGTCGAACAGCGTGGTCTTGGCCATGCCCAGTTCCAGGCTGGCCTGGGTCAGGTTGCCACCGCTGCGCTGCAGGGCATCGCTGAGCAGGTTGCGCTCGAACGCTTCCACCGCTTCGGCAAATGCCAGGCCCTGGCTGCCGCTGCTGGCGCCGGACTTCTTGAATGCCGGCAGACCGAGGGCGAAGCGTTCGGCGACGTTGCGCAGCTCACGCACGTTGCCCGGCCAGTCGTGGCTCATCAGGTTCGACAGGGTCTGGTTGTCCAGTTCCGGCAACACCCGGTCGAAACGCAACGCCGACTGCTGGGTGAAGTGTTCGAACAGTTGCAGGATGTCTTCGCGACGCTCGCGCAGTGGTGGCAATTCCAGGGTCACCACGTTGAGCCGGTAGTACAGGTCGCTGCGGAAGTCGCCGGCCTTGCTCGCTTCGTCGAGGTCGGACTTGGTCGCCGCAATCACCCGACAATCCACCGCCACGCTCTGGTTCGAACCGAGGCGTTCCAGGGTGCGCTCCTGCAATACGCGCAGCAGTTTGATCTGCAGCGGCAGCGGCATGCTTTCCACTTCGTCGAGGAACAGCGTGCCGCCGTCGGCGTGTTCGATCTTGCCGATGCGCCGTTTGCCGGCACCGGTGAAGGCGTTGGCCTCGTGGCCGAAGATCTCGCTTTCGAAGAGGTTTTCCGGCAGGCCGCCGCAGTTCAGCGCGACGAACTGCTTGGCGTGCCGGCGGCTGAAGTCGTGCAGGCAGCGGGCGACCAGTTCCTTGCCGGTGCCGGTCTCGCCTTCGATCAGCACGTTGGCCGAGGTGTCGGCGACGTTGGCGATCAGTTCGCGCAGGTTCTGCATCGCCGGTGAACGACCGATGATGCGGCCCTCAAGGGAGTCGCGTTCGGCCAGTTGTCGCCGCAGCGACGACACTTCCCGGGCTAGGCTGCGTTGCTCCAGCGCACGACGGGCGACGTCCACCAGACGCTCCGGCGAGAAGGGTTTCTCCATGAAGTCGTAGGCGCCTTTCTGCATCGCGCCGACGGCCATGGAGATGTCGCCGTGGCCGGTGATCAACACCACCGGCAGGCTGCGGTCGCGTTGCTTGAGACGGGTCAGCAATTCCAGTCCATCGATGCCCGGCAGGCGAATGTCGCTGATGACGATCCCGGCAAAGTTGTCGCCGACCTGCGCCAGCGCTTCTTCGGCACTGCCGACGCCGATGCAGGGAATGTCTTCCAGGGTCAGCGCCTGCTGGCAACCGAGCAGCACATGGGGGTCGTCTTCGACGATCAGCACACTAAGGTCGTGGTTCATATTGGCTCGGCAGGAGTAGGGCTTACCAACGGTAAACTGAGGACGAAGGTGGTGCCACCGCTGCCCGGGTGTTCGACACCCAGGTGCCCGCCGGTGGCGGCAGCGAGGCTGGCGGAGAGGGTCAGGCCGAGGCCCAGGCCCTGCTCGCCGGGTTTGGTGGTGAAGAACGGTTCGAACAGATGCTTGCGCGCTTCGGCATCGACGCCGTGGCCATTGTCGCGCACCCGCAGACGGTATTTGCCGTTGAATTCTTCGCCCTCCAGCCATAGTTCGGGCTGCGGTTGCGCCTGCATGGCGTCGAGGGCGTTGCCGATCAGGTTGACCAGAATCTGTTCGAGGCGGGTCTGATCGATCTGCACCTGCACGTCGATGAACTGTCGATGCAGTTGCAACGCCATGCTGTCCACCCGCGCGCCGAGCAATTGCAGCGCCGCGTCCACCGCTTTGCCGAGACTGGCCTGGCCCTTGTCGTCACCACGCCGGGCGAACGCGCGCAGGCTGGCGGTGATCCGGCCCATGCGGTCGATCAGGTCGTTGATGGTCTTGAGGTTGGTGCTGGCGACGTCGAGCTGGCCGCGTTCGAGGAAGCGAATGGTGTTGCCGGACAGCGTGCGCATCGCCGCCAGCGGCTGGTTCAATTCGTGGGCGATGCTGGTCGACATCTGGCCGATGGCCGCGAGTTTGCCGGCCTGCACCAGTTCGTCCTGGGCGCGGCGCAGGGTTTCTTCGGCCTGGCGTCGTTCGCGGATCTGACTCTTGAGGCGTTCGTTGCTGGCGCGCAGGTCGGTAGTGCGTTCGGTAATCCGACGCTCCAGCTGATTGTTGGCTTCCTGCAAGGCTTCGCGGGCGGCGAGGCGGGTGGCGATGACCTTGCGCCGCTCGTTCCAGGCGATCAGCAGGAACGCCACCAGAGCGAAGGCGACCGACACCAGAATCCCTTGGTTGATCGCCTCGCGCCGCAAGTCCTGCAACGGTGTGAGCAGGGTGAAGTTCCACGGTGTGTCGCTCAGCGGCCGGGTCTGCGCCAGGTAGCTGATGCTGTCGTCGTCGGCGCTCAGTTCGCTGTTGGCCGGGAAGGTCAGTTTCTCCACGCCCTCGGCCAGGATTTCGCGGGCCAGCGGTTGCAGTTCGTTGAGCGGGAACCAGTAATACTGCAGGCTGCGGGCGAGTTTTTCCTTGGTTTCGTCGCTCAGCGGTACCACTGACTTCAGGCGTCGAGCCGGATCGCTGGAGAGAATGATGATGCCGTTCTCGTCGCTGACGAAGGCTTCCAGGCGTGCCCGCTGCCAGCGTTCTTCCAGTGCTTCGAGACGCACCTTGACCACGGCGACGCCGATGATCTTGCCGTGTTCTTCCAGGCCGTGGGCCAGGTAATAACCGGGTTCGCCGCTGGTGCTGCCGATCCCGTAGAAACGCCCGGGTTCGCCGCGCACGGCTTTCTGGAAATAGGCGCGAAAGGACAGGTCTTCACCCAGATAGCTGTCGACGTCGCGCCAGTTGCTGGTGGCCATCACGCGGCCGGTGGTGTCCATCACGTAGATGGCCCGACTGCGGCTGCGTCGGTTCAGGCCTTCCAGGTAGGCGTTGACCGTTTGCCGGTGTTCCGGCGTCGGGTCGGCCAGCAACTGCGGGACACTGGTTTCCAGTTCCAGCAGGCTGGGCAGATAGGTGTACTTGCTGATCTCGCTTTCGACCGTGCGCGCATGCAGTTCCAGCTGGCGCTGGCCGCTTTCGCTGAGGTTGCGGATGCCGAAATGTTCACTGGTCCAGAAGCCGGCGTAACCCAGTCCGATCATCAACACGATGATCAGCGGCGGCAGGAACAGATGGCGAATCAGACGGGGCTTCACGGCAAGTGATGGCGGCGCTGCGCGATAGAGATTGGGGTCGCATTTCATCACAGTTGCCTTGGGTCAACCACCACAACAAACCTCACCAATCCGCTGTAGGAGCTGCTGCAGGCTGCGATCTTTTGATCTTGCTGTTTAAAGGCAAAAGATCGCAGCCTGCGGCAGCTCCTACAGAGAGAGCGGCGGTGTTGCTTTTAGTGCTGCAGGATTTTCTCGAGGAAGTGCTGCGCGCGTTCGGAGCGGGCGCTGATGTCGCCGAAGAACTCCTCTTTCGGGCAGTCTTCGATGATCTTGCCCGCGTCCATGAAGATCACGCGGTCGGCCACTTTGCGGGCGAAGCCCATTTCGTGGGTCACGCACATCATGGTCATGCCTTCCTGGGCCAGTTGCACCATCACGTCGAGCACTTCATTGACCATTTCCGGGTCGAGCGCCGAGGTCGGCTCGTCGAACAGCATGACGATCGGGTCCATCGCCAGCGCACGGGCAATCGCCACACGCTGTTGCTGACCACCGGACAGTTGCCCCGGGTGCTTGTGGGCGTGCGCCGACAGACCGACGCGCTCCAGCAGTTGCAGACCTTTCTTGGTCGCTTCTTCCTTGCTGCGACCGAGCACCTTGATCTGCGCGATGGTCAGGTTTTCGGTGATGGTCAGGTGCGGGAACAGCTCGAAATGCTGGAACACCATGCCGACGCGCGAGCGCAGTTTCGGCAGGTTGGTCTTGGAGTCGGCAATCGAAGTGCCGTCGACGACGATGTCGCCTTTCTGGAACGGCTCCAGCGCGTTGACGCACTTGATCAGAGTCGACTTGCCCGAGCCCGAAGGGCCGCAGACCACGATCACTTCACCTTTTTTGACCTCGGTGCTGCAATCAGTCAGCACCTGGAAGTCCCCATACCACTTGTTGATGTTTTTGATAGAGATCATACGGCGAACCTTTTTTGCAGACGCTTGACCAGCAGCGAGGCGGAAAAGCTGATGATGAAGTAGACGACACCGGCGAAGATCAGGAACTCGTTGGAACGACCAATGATGTCGCCGCTGGAGCGGGCGGAGTTGAGGAAGTCCACCAGGCCCACGGTGTAGACCAGCGAGGTGTCCTGGAACAGGATGATCGACTGTTGCAGCAGCAACGGGGTCATCTTGCGGAACGCCTGGGGCAGGATGATCAGGCGCATGGTCTGGCCATAGGTCATGCCCATCGCCTGCGCGGCGGCCATCTGGCCTTTGGGGATCGACTGCACGCCGGCCCGGACGATTTCACAGAAGTACGCGGCTTCGAACATCATGAAGGCCACGACGCAGGAGGTGAACGCACCGATCGGGGTGTCTTCGCCGGTGATCCAGCGCAGCACGAACGGCACCGCCAGGTAGAACCAGGTGATCACCAGCAGCAGCGGGATCGAACGGAAGTAGTTCACATAGGCGCCGGCCACACGCGACAGCAGTTTGCTGGACGACAGGCGCATCAGAGCGAGGATCGTGCCGAGCACGATGCCGCCGATCACGCCCATGACCATCAACTGCAGGGTCATGACCATGCCGTTCCACAGGCCTGGGATGGCGGGGATGATGCCGCTGAAATCGAAGTCCATTATTTACCCCCCACGGAGATCAGGCCGGGCACCGCGACTTTCTTCTCGACCATGCGCATCAGCAACATCAGGCTCATGTTCAGGGTGAAGTAGATCAGCGTGGCCAGGGTGAACGCTTCAAACAGGTTGGCGGAGAATTCGGCGGTCTGTTTGGTTTGCGCCAGCAGTTCCATCAGGCCGATCAGGGACGCCACGGAGGAGTTCTTGAAGACGTTGAGGAATTCCGAGGTCAGCGGCGGAATGATGATGCGGTATGCCTGGGGCAGCAGCACGTTCCAGTAGATCTGCGGCAGCTTGAAGCCCATGGCGCGGGCGGCGGATTCCTGGCCGCGCGGCAGCGCCTGGATGCCGGTACGCACTTGCTCGCACACACGGGCGGCGGTGAACAGGCCCAGGCACACGACAACGCTCAGGTAGGCCGAGGTGGTCGGGTTGAGGTCCTGCTTGTACCAGTCCTGCAGGTTTTGCGGCAGCAGGTCGGGCACCAGGAAGTACCAGATGAACAGCTGAACCAGCAGCGGCACGTTACGAAACAGTTCGACGTAGCAGGTCGCGATGCCCGATACGAGGCGGTTCGGCACGGTGCGCATGACCCCCAGAATGGAGCCCAGCAGCAAGGCGATAATCCACGCCACGACAGCGATGGCGATGGTCCAGCCCAGGCCGGCGATGTACCAGTCGAGATACGTCTCGCTGCCAACGCCGGTGGACTTGAAGAACACGCCCCAGTCCCAGTTGTAATTCATTAGGGTCTCCCCTCGAAATCGATCGATGTACAAGCACCCGCTTGGGAAAGATCCTTTCCCATCCGACGTTGAACGCCGGGCACACGCGATCGGCTCGGAAACCGCCAGGTCGAGTGTTCCACAGTAAGGCCAGCAGGTAGTAACAGACGCCTGAGGGAAGGTGGCTCCCTCAGGCGATAAGGTTAGTCAGGAATCAGATTTTTACGTCAGGCGCCGGCTTGTCGCTCGGGTTGGCGATCAATTCCTTGACCTTGTCGCTCATCGGGAAGTTGAGGTTCAGGCCTTTTGGCGGGATCGCGCTTTCGAACCACTTGCTGTAGATCTTGTTGATCTCGCCGGACTTGTACAGGCCGACGATGGCGGCATCGACAGCCTTCTTGAAGGCCGGATCGTCTTTGCGAACCATGCACGCGTAGGCTTCGAAGGACTGTGGAGTACCGGTGATGATCCAGTCAGCTGGCTTCTTGGCCTTGGCTTCTTCGCCAGCGAGCAGGGCGTCGTCCATCATGAAGGCAACGGCGCGGCCGCTTTCCAGCATGTTGAAGGATTCGCCGTGGTCTTTGGCGGAGATGATGTTCATGCCCATTTGCTTGTCGGCGTTCATCGCTTTGATGATGCGCTCGGATGTGGTGCCAGCGGTGGTCACGACGTTTTTGCCTTTCAGGTCGGCAAAGTCAGCGTAGGACGGCTTGCCATCCTTGTCTTTCTTGACCAGCAGACGGGTGCCGATTTCGAAGATGTTGACGGTGAAGTCGACTTGCTGGGCGCGTTCAGCGTTGTTAGTGGTGGAGCCGCACTCGATATCCGCGGTGCCGTTCTGGATCAGCGGGATACGGGTTTGCGAGGTCACCAGGTTGTATTTGACTTGCAGGTCTGGCTTGTTCAGGTCTTTTTTCAGGGCTTCAACGATGGCCATCTGAATGTCGTGGGAGTAGCCCACGGGTTTGCCGGAAGCATCCGCGATGTAGGAAAACGGGATGGAGCTGTCGCGGTGAGCGAGCGTGATGGTGCCCGAGTCGTTGATTTTCTTCAGGGTGCCGGTGAGTTCGGCGGCGAAAACTGGCGTGCTGATCAGAGCGGCCGCAATGGCTGCGCCCAGGATATGGGGAACGATGCGCATCAAATTTTCCTCGAATTGTTTTTTTTATGGAGCCAGTTCGTCGGCCCTTTTGTGCTTCGAATGCCTGAAGGCTCCTGAAGTGTTGGCACGGCAGGCATTCGTCGAGAGAGTGTAGAGCATGAGTCGTGCCAGACCAGTGGCCGGTGGTTAACTGGTTGATTTAGCGAGGTATTAAAGTTTTGTGTCGGTGATTTTTGGCTGATCTGATCCGGTTTACCGAATCGACCGTAAGGTCGCGTTCGGAAATCCGAACATGGTTCCTGCGGCTACTGATGACCTGTAGGAGTGAGCCCGCTCGCGATTGCAATGCATCAGTCACAAATGATTTGCCTGAGCGGGTGCTATCGCGAGCAGGCTCACACCTACAGGGGATAGCCGTTTGTCTTGCATACGAAAAAGCCCCTGAATCGTGAGATCCAGGGGCTTTTTATCAATCGGCTGTCAGGTCAGGCCGCTTCAATCTTGCGATTCTGCTCGACCTTGCCCAGGTATGCCGCCAGTTTCTCTTGCTCGGCCGGGGTGGTGAACAGGCCCAGCTTGCTGCGACGCCACAGGATGTCGTGCGCAGTGGTGGCCCATTCTTCGCTGCACAGGTAATCGACTTCACGGGTGTAGAGCCCGCCGCCGAGGTGTTCGCCCATGTCCGCCAGGGTTTCCACGCCTTCGAGCATGCGCCAGGTGCGGCTGCCGTAGGTGGTGGACCAACGGCGGGCGATCTCGGTCGGCACGAAGTCGAACTTGTCGCGAATCTGCGCGCTCAAGGCCTGCGGGGTGGTCATGTCTTCACCGCCGGGCAGGGTGGCGGTGGCGGTCCAGCTCGGGCGCATCTGGGTGAAATACGGCATCAACTGGGCCATCGCCGACTCGGCCAGTTTGCGGTAGGTGGTCAGCTTGCCGCCGAACACCGACAGCAGCGGCGCTTCTTCCGCGCTGCCGGACAGCGCCAGGGTGTAGTCGCGGGTCACGGCCGAAGGGTTGTCGGATTCGTCATTGCACAGCGGACGCACGCCCGAGTAGCTGTGCTGAATATCGTCGCGGCTGATCTGCTTCTTGAAGTGGGCATTGACCACTTTGAGCAAGTAATCGGTTTCGCCGTCGGTGATCGCCACTTTGGCCGGGTCGCCGGTGTATTCACGGTCGGTGGTGCCGATCAGGGTGAAGTGGTTCAGGTACGGAATAGTGAAGACGATGCGCTGATCTTCGTTTTGCAGGATGTGCGCATGCTCACCTTCGTACAGTTTCGGCACGATGATGTGGCTGCCCTGAATCAGGCGAATGCCATAAGGCGATTCCATTTTCAGATCGTCACGGATGAACTTGGCGACCCATGGGCCTGCGGCGTTCACCAGTGCTTTGGCGGTGATCGAAAACAGGCTGCCGTCGGCACGCTCCAGGTTCAGGTGCCACAGGCCCTTGGCGCGGCGGGCGCTGACGCAGCGGGTCTGGGTGTGCACATGGGCGCCTTGTTCCCGGGCGGCCATGGCATTCAGTACCACGAGACGGGCGTCATCGACCCAGCAATCGGAGTATTCGAAGCCTTTGGTGATTTCGCTTTTCAGCGCGCTGTCGGCACCGAACTTCAGGCTTTTCGACCCCGGCAGTTTTTCGCGCTTGCCGAGGTTGTCATAAAGGAACAGGCCCGCGCGGATCATCCACGCCGGACGCAGATGCGGACGGTGCGGCAGCACGAAGCGCATCGGCTTGACGATGTGCGGGGCCTTTGCCAGCAGCACTTCGCGCTCGGCCAGTGCCTCACGTACCAGACGGAATTCGTAATGTTCGAGGTAGCGCAGGCCACCGTGGATCAGCTTGCTGCTGGCCGACGAGGTGTGGCTGGCCAGGTCATCCTTTTCGCAAAGGAACACCGAGAGACCGCGACCGGCGGCATCCGCTGCGATCCCCACTCCATTGATCCCGCCGCCAATCACGGCAACATCGTAGATCTCGGCGATCGGGGGCGTACGCAAGGTAGATGTGGACATCGGCTGGCCTCGGGCTCTTTTGATTTTCTGTCTTGGAAATCGAACATAAATGTTCATTTGCGAAAATGGTAGCCCATAAAGACGCGCACAGCCAGTCGACTTCGATTGAAAAAACTCATCGAAGGGCGGTTAAAAGAAAATTTTCGAACATTCTGAGGCGGGGAGATGCTTTTTGTGGCGAGGGAGCTTGCCCCCGCTCGGCGGCGTAGCCGTCGTGAATGCACAGAAGAGTATCTGGATGAGCAGGGTTGAATGGTGTTGGAGCCGCTTCGCAGCCCAGCGGGAGCAAGCTCCCTCGCCACGTGGGGAGAGGGAGCTGATGGAAAGGTTTAAACGACTTCCAGACGAATCTTGTGCTGGCTCAACAACTGCGCCAATGCCGGCACCGGCTGCTGGTCGGTGACCAGGCAATCGATCAGGCTGATCGGGCCGAGGCGAATCATCGCATTGCGCCCGAACTTGCTGGAGTCCGCCGCCAGGATCACCTGTCGCGCATTGGCGATGATCGCCTGGGAAACCCGCACTTCCTGATAATCGAAGTCGAGCAGGCTGCCGTCTTCGTCGATGCCGCTGATGCCTACCAGCGCAAAATCAACCTTGAACTGATTGATGAAATCCACACTTGCCTGGCCGACCACACCGCCATCACGGCGCACATTGCCGCCGGTCAACAGCACATCGAAATCATCCTTGGCACTGAGCATCGAGGCGACGTGCAGGTTGTTGGTGATGATCTTCAGATGGTTGTGGTTGAGCAGGGCGCGGGCAATCGATTCGGTGGTGGTGCCGATGTTGATGAACAGCGAGGCGTGATCGGGGATCTGCGCGGCGATGGCTTCACCGATGCGTTGTTTTTCATCGCGCATCTGGTCGGCGCGCATCGCATAAGCGGTGTTTTCGACGCTGGAATCGTAGGCCGCGCCGCCATGGTAGCGACGCAACAGATTGGCTTCCGCGAGCTGATTGATGTCGCGGCGGATGGTTTGCGGGGTGACAACGAACAGCGTAGCCATTTCCTCGATGCTCACATAGCCGCGTTCGCGGACCAGCTCGAGGATTTGCTGCTGACGGGGAGGCAGATTCATGGGGCTTCCTTTGGGCTGCCGTGCAAAATTTGCCCATGATGACGCAGGAATCTCCTCCCGACCAGTTTCCAAACAACGTGAAAGCTACTTCGTGCTGGGCGCCTTCGGCGTTACGCAAGCAATCCTGCGTTAAAAACAGGCTCGGACTGCTCATTTACAAACCCGTAAAGTCGAGTGCGACCCCAGCCGGTCCTCGCCTGTTTTTGCCTTGTCTTGCCTTCGCTCGCTACGCTTTCACGCTGTTTGGACAGCTTTAGTCAGTACTCAGGTTGGCTTATTCAGCGTCCTCACGCGCCCAGTCTCGGGTGCGGCTGACGGCTTTTTTCCAGCCTTTGTAGAGTTTTTCTTTCTCGACTTCGTCCAGGCTCGGTTCGAACTCGCGCTCGATCACGGCCTTGCCGCGTAGTTCGTCCAGACTGCCCCAGAAACCGCACGCCAGACCGGCCAGGTACGCCGCACCCAGTGCCGTGGTTTCGCGCATTTGCGGGCGCTCGACCTGGGTGCCGAGGATGTCGGCCTGGAACTGCATCAGGAAGTTGTTCGCTACCGCGCCGCCGTCCACGCGCAGGGCCTTGAGGCGTTCGCCGGAGTCCTGTTGCATGGCGTCGAGGACGTCACGGGTCTGGTAGGCGATCGATTCCAGCGCGGCACGGATGATGTGGTCCACGCGTACACCGCGGGTCAGGCCGAACAGTGCGCCACGGGCATACGGGTCCCAGTACGGAGCACCCAGACCGGTGAAGGCCGGCACCAGGTACACACCGTTGCTGTCCTTCACTTTATTGGCGAAGTATTCGGTGTCGTGGGCGTCGTTGATGATCTTCAGTTCATCACGCAGCCACTGCACGGTCGAACCGCCGTTGAACACCGCGCCTTCCAGCGCATAAGCGACTTCGCCACGCGGGCCGCAAGCGATGGTGGTGAGCATGCCGTGTTGCGATTTCACCGCTTTGTCGCCAGTGTTCATCAGCAGGAAGCAGCCGGTGCCGTAGGTGTTTTTCGCCTGGCCCGGCTCGACGCACATCTGGCCGAACAGCGCCGCTTGCTGGTCGCCGGCGATCCCGCCGATGGCGATGCCGCTCTTGGTGCGACCGTAGATCTCCGAAGAAGCTTTCACTTCCGGGAGCATTTCGCGGGGGATGTCGAGGATCTCCAGCATCTTCGAATCCCACTCCAGTGAGTGAATGTTGAAGAGCATGGTACGCGAGGCGTTGGTGTAGTCGGTGACGTGCACCTTGCCGCCGGTGAATTTCCAGATCAGCCAGCTATCGACGGTGCCGAACAGCAGTTCGCCGTTGCGCGCACGCTCGCGGCTGCCTTCGACGTTGTCGAGGATCCACTTCAGTTTGGTGCCGGAGAAGTACGGGTCGGTGACCAGGCCAGTGTTGTCGCGGATGTAGTCTTCGTGGCCATCGCGCTTGAGCTGCTGGCAGATCTCGGTGCTGCGGCGGCACTGCCAGACGATGGCGTTGTACACCGGGCGGCCGGTGGTCTTGTCCCAGACCACGGTGGTTTCACGCTGGTTGGTGATGCCGATGGCGGCCACCTGGTCGTGATGCAGACCGGCCTGGGCCAGTGCTTCAACCATCACCGCGCTCTGGGTGGCGAAGATTTCCATCGGATCGTGTTCGACCCAGCCGGCTTGCGGGTAGTGCTGAGCGAATTCGCGCTGGGCGGTGCAGACCACGTTCGCGTCGCGGTCGAAAATGATCGCGCGGGAGCTGGTCGTACCCTGATCGAGGGCAATGATGTAGTTCTTATTCTGAATGTCGGTCATGTCGATTGCCTTGGACGAAATAAGGGAGAGTGGGCCATGGCGCGGGTTCGAAAGGGCAGGAACCCGCGCCGACTGTTTCAAGAGGTTCTTGGTTTGCCGTCAATGGCCGGTTCTGCATCCTTTGTAGCAGGTGTGGCGCCGGTCAGGTGACGGGCGATGAGCCCGCGATACCCGGCAGCGCCGAGGCAGGCACCGACAATCGGTGCAAAAATCGGAATCAGGAAGTACGGAATATCGCGACCGCCAGTGAAGGAAATTTCACCCCAGCCGGCGAAGAAAGTCATCAGTTTCGGACCGAAGTCACGGGCCGGGTTCATCGCAAAACCGGTCAGCGGGCCCATCGAGCTGCCGATCACGGCGATCAGCAAGCCGATCAGCAGCGGCGCCAGAGGGCCTTTCGGCAGGCCGTTGTTGTCGTCGGTCAGGGACATGATCACGCCCATCAGGATCGCGGTGATGATCATCTCGACCAGGAACGCCTGGGCGGTGGACAGCACTGGGTTCGGGAACGTCGAGAACACCGAGGCCAGTTCGAGGCTGGCGGTCGTGCCACGCACCATGTGGTGAGTTTGTTCGTAATCGAAGAACAGGTTGCTGTACAGCGTGTAAACCAACAGCGCGCCGCAGAACGCGCCGGCGATCTGCGAAAGAATGTAGAACGGCAGTTTGCGCTTTTCGAAGTCGGCGAAAATGCTCAGGGCAATGCTCACCGCGGGGTTCAGATGCGCGCCGGAGACTCCGGCGGTCAAGTAGATCGCCATGCTCACGCCGACGCCCCAGATGATGCTGATTTCCCACAACCCGAAGCTGGCGCCCGCGACTTTGAGCGCGGCGACACAGCCGGTGCCGAAAAAGATCAGCAGTGCAGTCCCCAGAAACTCGGCCATGCATTGGCTCGAAAGCGATGGTTGCTGTAAAGCAGTTGTCATTGAAAACCTCGATTTTTGTTGTTGTCTGGCGCGTTTGCCGTCAGGGCAGAGCGCGATTTTCCCCGGGGCAGGATCCCCATCCTGTTCCCGGTTTACTGCTGGGTGCTGCGGTGAACATAATTCTTACATTATTCAGATTCGAAAAAATATAGACAAGAAACAAACCTGTCAAAGGTCGAAAGTGAACCATCGGTCACAATTCAACTATCAGTCGGCTGAATGATTCAGCGGATGACCGCGACAATAACCCTGCGGTTTGCCTGCAAAGCCCGGGAATCGGGGCTTGCGGTAGAGCCTTTTGCGAGGCGATGGCCTAGAATTCGGCGCAGGATTTTCCTGTTGATGCCGAGCCTGGAGCTGCCATGACCCCTGCGTTGGACTTGTTGAAAAAAGTTCGTGCCGAACATCGCGTGCACAGTTACGAACATGACCCCAAGGCCGCCTCCTATGGGCTGGAGGCTGCGGAAAAACTGGCGCTGCAGCCGGCACAGGTGTTCAAGACGCTGCTCGCTGCCAGCGAAAAAGGTGAATTGCTGGTGGCCGTAGTACCGGTCGTCGGAAGCCTTGACCTCAAGGGCCTGGCTCACGCGGCAGGGGTGAAAAAAGTCGAAATGGCTGACCCGGCCGCTGCGCAGCGTTCCACCGGTTATCTGTTGGGCGGTATCAGCCCGCTGGGGCAGAAGAAACGCCTGCGCACCTTCATCGATAATTCCGCCCAGGGTTTTGCCACCATTTATGTCAGTGCCGGCCGGCGTGGGCTGGAAGTCGAACTGGCGCCGGCCGTGCTGGCCGAACACACCCAGGCCAAATTCGCCGACATCGGTCGCGCATAACGCTGCGCTCTGTATGAAGAAAATCGCCCGGTTCTGTCACTGGCGCTGATCGCAGCGTGGCTGCATGCTTTGCCCACTGACTTAGGGAGAAGGTTATGCAGCTCGAGTTTCATCAGGTTGACGCGTTCAGTGATCGGCCGTTCAGTGGTAACCCGGCGATGGTTTATCGGCTCGATGCATGGCTCGCGGACGAGCTGATGCAGAAGATCGCCGCCGAACACAACCTGGCGGAAACCGCCTTCGTGGTGCGCGAAGGCGCGGTGTGGCATATCCGCTGGTTCACCCCGACCACCGAAGTGCCGTTGTGCGGGCATGCGACGCTGGCCAGCGCCTATGTGTTGTTCGAGGTCTACAAGGAAAACGCCGAGCGTCTGGACTTCATCTGCAAGTCCGGGCCGCTGAGCGTCAGCCGTGAGGGCGATCGTCTGTGGCTGGACTTCCCGTCGATCATGCCGTCAGAGATTGGCGTGACGCTGGATGTCGAGCGCGCGTTGGGCGTCGAGGCAGTGGATGTGCTGGGTTCCAACGAGTTGTTCGTGGTGCTGGAGTCGGAGCAGGCGGTGCTCGACTGCACACCGGACATGGTCGCGCTGGCCAAACTGCCGTGGCTCGGCGCTATCGTGACGGCGCGCGGCAATCAGCATGATTTCGTCTCGCGCTACTTCGCACCGGCGATCGGTATCAACGAAGACCCGGTGACCGGCTCGACCCATTGCAGCCTGATTCCGTACTGGTCCAAGCGTCTGGGCAAATCGAGCCTGACGGCGTATCAGCGTTCGGCGCGGGGCGGGGAACTGTTCTGTCGGCTGGAAGGCGAGCGGGTGAAGATTGGCGGGAATGCGACGCTGGTTGCCAGCGGTAAGTTGCTGCTGGCTTAATCAAAAGATCGCAGCCTGCGGCAGCTCCTACAGGGATTAATGTAGGAGCTGCCGCAGGCTGCGATCTTTTGATCTTAGAGGGCTGCGCTGTAGCGACGCACGCCGTTTTCCACAGCCGGGATTTGTGCGGCGGTGCTGCCCGAAGCCTGGAACAACACCAGATGCTCTGCCGCCACTCGAATGCCTACTTCCGCCCCCACCTGATGATCGGCATGGCTCGGGAAGATCGATTCCAGCTGCGCCCCGGTCGGCAGTTGCAGGCGATACAGGGTCGAGGCGCCGAGGAAGGTTTTACCGACGATCCGCGCTTTCAGCGCACTGTCCGGCGCATAAACGATGTCATCCGGACGTAGCAGCACATCCACCGCACCGCCCACCGGCCAGGTGTAGGCCCGGTTGCCGCGCAGTTCGCCGAGTTCGGTCTGCACCGATTCCGGGCTGCCGAGCTGGCCGCGAATGAAATAGCCCTGCCCGATGAAACTGGCGACAAACGGCGTCGCCGGCTCGTGGTAGAGGTTGTAAGGCGTGTCCCACTGCTCCAGCCGGCCCTCCTTGAACACACCGACGTGATCGCTCACGGCGAAGGCTTCTTCCTGGTCGTGGGTCACCAGAATCGCACTGGTGCCACGGGCCTTGAGAATGTCTCGGACTTCGTGGCTGAGCTTGCGGCGCAGCTCGCCGTCGAGGTTGGAGAACGGCTCATCGAGCAGCAGCAATTGCGGCTCCGGCGCCAGGGCGCGGGCGAGGGCGACACGCTGTTGCTGGCCGCCGGACAGTTCGTGCGGAAAGCGCTTGCCGAGGTTCTTCAGGTTGACCAGTTCGAGCAGCTCTTCGGTGACACGCTCCTTGTTCGGATGCTTGCGGATACCGAAGGCGATGTTGTCCGCGACGCTCAAATGCGGGAACAGCGCGTAGTCCTGGAACACCATGCCGATCCGGCGTTTCTCCGGGGCCAGGGTGAAACCGGCGCTGGAGATTGTTTCGCCACCCAGGGTGATTTCCCCTTCGTGCACCGGTTCGAAACCGGCGATGGCGCGCAAAGTGGTGGTCTTGCCGCAGCCGGACGAACCGAGCAGGCAGCCGATGTCACCGGCGTTGAGGTGCAGATTGAGGTTCTGCACCACGCGTTGATCTTGGTAGCCGCAAGCGAGGTTGCGCAGGTTCAGCAGTAATTCATGGCTCATGCGTGGTGATATGCCGGTTCGACGAGGAACTCGAGCAGGGCCTTCTGTGCGTGGAGACGGTTTTCTGCCTGATCCCAGGCGACGGAGCGCGGGTCATCAAGCAGGTCGAGGCTGATTTCTTCGCCGCGGTGGGCAGGCAGGCAATGCATGAACAGCACGTCCTCGGCCGCCAGGTCGAGCAGGGCGCGGGTCACCTGGAATGGCGCGAACAGTTTCAGGCGTTTGGCGGTTTCTTCTTCCTGGCCCATCGAGGTCCAGACGTCGGTGCTCACCAGATGCGCGCCGCGCACGGCGTCCTGCGGATCGCGGACGATGGTCACGCGATCGCCGGCCTTGGCCACGAATTCAGGGTTTGGCTCGTAGCCTTGCGGGCAGGCAACGCGCAACTGGAAGTCGAACTGGATCGCCGCTTCTATATAGCTGTTGCACATGTTGTTGCCGTCGCCGATCCAGGCCACGGTCTTGCCCTGGATCGAACCACGGTGCTCAAGGAACGTCTGCATGTCGGCGAGCAACTGGCACGGGTGCAGGTCGTCGGACAGGCCGTTGATCACCGGTACGCGCGAGTTGGCGGCGAATTCGGTCAGGGTGCTGTGGGCAAAGGTACGGATCATCACCGCATCGAGCATGCTCGACATGACGATGGCGCAGTCGCCGATCGGCTCGCCACGGCCCAGTTGGGTGTCACGCGGCGACAGGAAGATCGCCTGGCCACCGAGCTGGATCATGCCGGCCTCGAAGGAGATCCGGGTACGGGTCGAGGATTTCTCGAAGATCATCCCCAGGACGCGGTTTTTCAGAGGCTCGAACAGTACGCCGCGGTTACGCAGGTCCTTGAGCTCAACGCCTCGACGGATCACGCTGACCAGCTCTTCGGGCGTGCAATCCATCAGGGAGAGAAAGTGCCTTGCGCTCATCATTGACTACCTTTTTTGCTACAAACCGCAGATGCTCAAAGCCTTGTTTAACGGAACAACGGGCGAGACCTGCGGCGTAAGCCGCACGGGGCGACGAAATAGGGGAAGGCGCGATATTGACACTAAATGTCGCGTTTTTCCAATAGGCTACGGTTTTTGCAGAATTCGGAGGACGAACCGCCAGTGGCAGTCACGCGTTTGAAGCCGGGTTCGGGACAGCAGCGAGCCTCTTTGTACACTGGCTCTGGCGGGCTTGGCAATCCGGCGTGGCGGGGAGAGTGGCACGCGGGTCGGTTCAAGACTGCGTGGTTGCGGTTTCGCTTGGTCGGATGCTCAGGCTGAAACATTTGCTAAAGCAAAGTGCTGGGTTATAAATAAGTTTCGAGCGACGCAGGAAGCCTCCGCATGGAATCGAAAGAAAAACTGTTAATGGAATTGCTGGGCCACACGGCTCGCTCACTGACCCATCTCACCGCGTCGGTGACTTCGATGTCTTTCGAGCTGTTGCGTAGCGAAGACGAAGTGGTCAAGACCGCCGGTCGCCACATGATCGATCGCATGGCGACCATCAGTGCCGGGCTCGACGAGCACTGGCGGCTGATCGGCGAACTCACCGGCGTGCACATCGCCCAGGAGCAGATCGAAACCATTCAGGAAATCCAGTTGCAGGCGCCGCCCCAACTACCGCCCAACTGACCCTGACGGGCTATCGGCTCGCCTGATAGCCGTCGATTCACAAGACGAACGTCGCTGGCGTCGCTTGCGCACACGGGCCATAGTTTTGTTCCCGCAGGCATCACCGTTGCCTGCCCAGAACAAGACAGAGACTGGCCATGACCAAGACTCTCCACCACCGTGCCTGCCACCTGTGCGAAGCCATCTGCGGCCTGACCATCGAGACCACCGAAACCGATGGCAACGTTGCGATCACCTCGATCAAGGGCGATGCCCTCGATACCTTCAGTCGTGGACACATCTGCCCCAAGGCCGTGGCCCTGCAAGACATCCAGAATGATCCGGACCGCCTGCGCCAGCCGATGCGCCGGGTTGGCAGCGAATGGCTGCCGATCGAGTGGGACGAGGCCTTTGCGCTGGTGGCCGAGCGTCTGGCGGCGATTCAGGAGCGTCACGGGCAGAACGCGGTGGCGGTCTATCAGGGCAACCCGAGCGTGCACAACTACGGGCTGATGACTCACAGCAACTACTTTCTCGGCTTGCTGAAGACGCGCAATCGCTTCTCCGCGACCTCGGTCGATCAGTTGCCGCATCACCTGAGCAGTTACCTGATGTACGGCCACGGTTTGCTGCTGCCGATCCCGGACATCGATCACACCGATTTCATGTTGATTCTAGGCGGCAACCCGCTGGCCTCCAACGGCAGCATCATGACCGTGCCCGATGTCGAGAAACGCCTGAAGGCGATTCAGGCGCGCGGCGGCAAAGTGGTGGTGGTCGATCCGCGTCGCAGCGAAACCGCTGCCATCGCCGATCAGCACGTGTTCGTACGCCCGGGCGGCGATGCGGCGCTGCTGTTCGGGATGCTCAATACGCTGTTCAGCGAAGGGTTGACGCGCGACAGTCATTTGCCGGTCGAAGGCCTCGATGAAGTGCGCGCGGCGGTTGCAACGTTCACCGCCGAGGCCATGAGCCCGTTGTGCGCCGTGCCGGCCGAGCAGATCCGCCAACTGGCGCGGGATTTCGCCGCAGCGCCGAGCGCGGTGTGCTACGGGCGCATGGGCGTTTCCACTCAGGCATTCGGCACTTTGTGCCATTGGGTGGTGCAGTTGATCAACCTGGTCACCGGCAATCTTGACCGGGTCGGCGGTGCGTTGTGCACCGAACCGGCGGTGGATCTGGTGGCATCGACCTCGGGCGGGCATTTCAACAAGTGGCAGAGCCGGGTGTCCGGGCGGCCCGAATACGGCGGCGAATTGCCGGTGTCGGCGCTGGCCGAAGAGATGCTCACCGAAGGCGAAGGGCAGATTCGCGCGCTGATCACCGTGGCCGGCAATCCGGTGTTGTCGACGCCGAACGGCCGGCAACTGGAGCAGGCGCTGGATGGGCTGGAGTTCATGGTCAGCATTGACCTGTACATCAACGAAACCACGCGTTATGCCGACCTGATCCTGCCATCGACCTCGGCGCTGGAGAACGATCACTACGACACCACGTTCAACCTGTTCGCGGTGCGCAACGTCACTCGCTTCAACCGGGCGATTCTCGCCAAGCCCGAAGGCGCGTTGCACGACTGGGAGATCTTCGTCGGCCTGGCCAAGGCCTTTGCCGAAAAAACCGGCAAGGAGCTGAAACCGACCATGCCGCCGGCGAAGATGATCGACATGGGCCTGCGCATGGGCCTGTATGGCGATGCCTGCGAGCAGAAACTCTCGTTGGCGACACTGTTTGATCATCCTCACGGCATCGATCTTGGCGCGTTGAAGCCAAATCTGGCATCGCGCCTGAAAACGCCCAATCAGCATGTGCAGGCCGCTCCGCCAGAGATTCTCGCTGACCTCGCACGTTTCGCTGCCTTGCAGGCGCCCGCCGCCGATGAGCTGTTGATGATTGGCCGTCGGCATGTGCGCAGCAACAACTCCTGGATGCATAACTACCATCGTCTGGTGAAGGGCAAACCACGGCACCAGTTGCTGATGCACCCGGATGATCTCGCCAGTCGCGGGCTCAGCGATGGGCAGTTGGTTCGCGTCAGTTCGCGGGTCGGGCAGATCGAGGTCGAAGTGCTCGGCAGCCTGGACATGATGAAGGGCGTGGTTAGCCTGCCGCACGGCTGGGGACATGCGCGGCCGGGGGTGCAGATGACGATTGCCAGCGGCCAGCCCGGGTCGAGTGCCAACGACCTCACCGATGAATGCCAGCTCGACGAGTTGTCGGGCAACGCGGCGCTCAATGGCGTGCCGGTGACGGTGGCGGCGGCTTGAGCATGTCTGTCGGGGAGACCGAGCAGCGCGCTCGGGATTCCGTTACAATGCGCCACCGTGCCGACCCATGAGTCGGAAAGTTCAGCCGAGGTGCTCCATGGATATCATCGAAACGATTAAAGAGCAGATTGCCAACAACACCATTCTGCTTTACATGAAAGGCTCGCCGAATGCCCCGCAGTGCGGCTTCTCCGCGAAAGCTGCGCAGGCTGTGATGGCGTGTGGCGAAAAGTTTGCGTACGTGGACATCCTGCAGAACCCGGAAATCCGCGCCAACCTGCCGAAGTACGCCAACTGGCCGACTTTCCCGCAACTGTGGGTCGGTGGTGAGCTGGTCGGCGGTAGCGACATCATGACCGAGATGGCTGCTGACGGTTCGCTGCAAAGCACCATCAAGGCGGCTGTCGAAGCGGCTGCTGCGAACAAGTCCGAAGCCTGATCCAGGCTTCACTCGGCGCTGGTTGCTCCTGTAGGAGCTGTCGAGTGAAACGAGGCTGCGATCTCTTGATCTGCAGCCAATAAAAAGCCCCGCACCTCGAAAGAGGGCGGGGCTTTTTAGTGCGTTCGAAAAGTTACTGCGAGTTGCGGGTGCAATCTGAAAAGATCGCAGCCTGCGGCAGCTCCTACTCTTCGCCCATCTGCGATTGCAGGTAGTTCTCAAGACCGACTTTATCGATCAGGCCCAGTTGGGTTTCCAGCCAGTCGATATGTTCTTCTTCGGATTCAAGAATGTCTTCGAGCAGTTCACGGCTGCCGAAGTCGCCAACGGATTCGCAATGCGCGATGGCGGCTTTCAGGTCGGCGTGGCCGGTTTTTTCAATACGCAGGTCGCACTCCAGCATTTCCTGAGTGTGCTCGCCGATGTGCAGCTTGCCCAGGTCCTGCACGTTCGGCAGGCCTTCGAGGAACAGGATGCGCTTGATCAGCTTGTCCGCGTGCTTCATCTCGTCGATGGATTCGTGGTACTCGTGCTTGCCCAGCTTGTTCAGGCCCCAATCTTCATACATGCGTGCATGCAGGAAGTACTGATTGATCGCGACCAGTTCATTGGCAAGGATTTTGTTGAGATGCTGGATGACTGTAATGTCGCCTTTCATGATGGGAGTCCTGCCCTGTATTAGCTGTATATAGGGCGGAGTTTGAGCTTGGTATTTATAAGTGTCAAACCTAAGTTATTGAATAATAAATGAAATTAAATCTGAATAAGAATGTTTGTGTTCCGCGTCTAGCGCCTAACCGCTTGATTTGCAGGCATAAAAAAACCGGACATATGTCCGGTTTTTTGAAATAGGGGGGTGATTACGCCGCTGTAAATTCTACAGGGTAGGGGATCGCAGCCTGAGCGGTTTGCAGCTTGGTCAGGGTTTCGCGAACCACTTCCTTGGCAAGACACGCACATTTGCCGCATTGGCTGGCGACGCCGGTGGCCTGGCGAACTTCTTTATAGCTGCAGCAACCTTCATAGATCGCTTCGCGGATCTGTCCGTCGGTGACGCCAGTGCAGAGACAAACATACATAAGTGAGAACCGTCGCTGGTTGTGACTCAATTGCGATGGATCTTAATGTTAACGAGAATGATTGTCAAAGTGCTTTCTGAATGGTTTTCGATAGAAACGCTGGCGACTGACGAACGGTGATTAATGGCGATTTGCCTGGCCCCGAAAATGCGGCCTCGTTATCCGCCCCGGGCAAAAAACCGTTAAGGACAGGCGAAAAACGCAGTGTATGATGGTCGGCCCTTGCGAAGAGGGTTCGTGTCACAGGGCTGTCGCCTCAGGGTGGCAGGCTGGCCCGGACCCTGAACTTCAAGTTATTCACCAGGAGATATCCATGAGCGTACTCGTAGGCAAACAAGCCCCTGACTTCACCGTCCCGGCCGTCCTCGGCAATGGCGAGATCGTTGACAGCTTCACCCTGTCCTCGGCCATCAAAGGCAAATACGGCCTGGTGTTCTTCTACCCACTGGACTTCACCTTCGTCTGCCCGTCCGAGCTGATCGCTCTGGACAACCGCATGGCCGACTTCAAGGCGCGCAACGTGGAAGTGGTCGCTGTGTCGATCGACTCGCACTTCACCCACAACGCCTGGCGCAACACCCCGGTCAACAACGGCGGTATCGGCCAGGTGAAATACACCATGGCTGCCGACATGAAGCACGAAATCGCCAAGGCCTACGACGTTGAGTCCGAAGGCGGCGTGGCTTTCCGTGGCGCGTTCCTGATCGACGACAAGGGCGTTGTCCGCTCGCAGATCATCAACGACCTGCCGCTGGGCCGTAACATGGAAGAGCTGATCCGTCTGGTCGACGCTCTGCAATTCCACGAAGAGCACGGCGAAGTCTGCCCTGCCAACTGGAAGAAAGGCGACAAAGGCATGAACGCTTCGCCAGAAGGCGTTGCGGCTTACCTGACCGAGAACGCTGCTGCCCTGTAAGGCGCATCGTCGAGGCACAAAAAAACCGGCCCACGTGGCCGGTTTTTTCATGCGCGGAAAATACCCGACGAGGATCAGTCGTCGAAGTCTTCCCAGCCGCCCATCTGTTTCCAGCGGTTGACGATCCCACAGAACAGCTCGGCAGTCTTCTCGGTGTCGTAACGCGCCGAGTGCGCTTCACGGCCATCGAAGTCGATGTCGGCTGCCTGACAGGCCTTGGCCAGCACGGTTTGACCGTACGCCAGGCCAGCCAGCGTCGCGGTGTCGAAGCTGGAGAACGGATGAAACGGGTTGCGCTTCATGTCCAGTCGCGCCACGGCGGCATTCAGGAAGCCGAGGTCGAAGCTGCTGTTGTGGCCGACCAGAATCGCCCGTTTGCAGCCGTTGGCCTTCAGCGCCTTGCGGATGCCGCGGAAGATGTCGGTCAGCGCGGTTTCTTCGCTGACGGCCATGCGCAGCGGGTGATCGAGCTTGATCCCGGTGAATTCCAGGGCTGCCGCTTCGATGTTGGCGCCTTCGAACGGCTCAACGCGGAAGAAGTAGGTGTGGTCCGGGTAAACGAAACCCTTTTCATCCATGGCGATGGTGGTCGCGGCAATCTCCAGCAGAGCGTCGGTGGCCGAATTGAAGCCACCGGTCTCTACGTCGACGACAACCGGCAAATAGCCGCGAAAACGCGCTGCCATTGGATGACGGGAACCGCCGCCACCACCTTGACCGTCCAGTTCGTCGTCGAAATGGTCTTCACTCACGCGTGTTCCTCCAGCAGGCGCCAGCGCAGTTTTTCACCGGCGCGCAGCGGGATAACGTTCAGCTCGCCGAAGGGCAGGCTGGTCGGGGCGGTCCATTCTTCGCGAACCAGGGTGATGCGATCGGTGTTGGCCGGCAGACCGTAGAAGCGCGGCCCGTTGAGGCTGGCGAACGCTTCGAGCTTGTCCAGCGCATTGCGCTGTTCGAAGGCTTCGGCATACAGCTCGATGGCGGCGTACGCGGTGTAGCAGCCGGCGCAGCCGCAGGCGGCTTCCTTGGCGTGCTGGGCGTGCGGCGCCGAGTCGGTGCCGAGGAAGAACTTCGCACTGCCGCTGGTGGCGGCGTCGAGCAGGGCTTCCTGATGGGTATTACGCTTGAGGATCGGCAGGCAGTAGAAGTGCGGCCGGATCCCGCCCACCAGCATGTGGTTGCGGTTGTACAGCAGGTGATGCGCGGTGATGGTTGCGCCGACGTTGGCCGAAGCCTCGTTGACGAACTGCACGGCGTCGCCGGTGGTGATGTGTTCGAACACCACTTTGAGCGTCGGGAAACGCTCGACCACACGGCGCATGTGCTCATCGATGAAAATCTTTTCGCGGTCGAAGACATCGACATCGCCACGGGTGACTTCGCCGTGGATCAGCAGCGGCATGCCGACTTCGGCCATGGCTTCCAGCGCCGGGAAGATCTTGTCGATGCTGGTCACCCCGGAATCGGAGTTGGTGGTGGCGCCGGCCGGGTACAGTTTGGCGGCGTGCACGAAACCGCTGGCCTTGGCCTCACGAATTTCTTCGGGCTGGGTGCGGTCGGTGAGGTACAGCACCATCAGCGGTTCGAAGCGACTGCCGGCCGGGCGGGCAGCGAGAATCCGCTGGCGATAGCCGTCGGCTTCAGCGGCGTTGCGCACCGGTGGTACCAGGTTGGGCATGATGATGGCGCGGCCAAAGGTGCGCGCAACATCGGCAACGGTATTGGTCAACACGGCACCATCGCGAAGATGAATGTGCCAGTCGTCGGGACGCAGCAGGGTCAGGCGGTCGGACATGAGGGGATTCCAGGCGGGTCAAACTGAGGGGAATGCTACCGGAAAAGACTCTTGCAGGCACTCGCTATCAAGTTTTGCAGGAACCTTCCGATATCCCGTAGGTATGCCGTAAACATAGTGTGAATCGGTCTTTGTGTTACAGAAGCCAATGGAGCCTCCCGTGCGCCAGCGATATTTAGCCTTGCTCAGTGTGTTTGCCAGCCTCCCCGCGATGGCGCTCACCTACCAGACACGTCTGGAGAACATTGAGTGGACGGTCGAGGGCGACAAGTTCGAGTGCCGCCTGACCCAGCCGATCACCGATTTCGGCTCGGGCCAGTTCGTGCGCAAGGCCGGCGAGCAGGCGATTTTCCGCCTGAATGCCTACAACGCCATGCTCGGCGGTGGTTCGGCGACCTTGCTTGCGGCGGCAGCGCCGTGGCAGCCGGGGCGCAACGACATCAACCTGGGCAGCGTCAGGATCGGCACCGGCAACGTGCTGTTCAACAGTTCGCAATCGCAGGCCGGTGGATTGATCAGCGGTTTGCTCGACGGTCGCAGTCCGGTGGTGCGCCGTGCTTCCGGCGATGGCCGGGTGTCTGAAGTGCGCCTGCTGCCGGTCAAGTTCAGCAAGGCTTTCAACGAGTACCAGACGTGTGTGGCAAAATTGCTGCCGCAGAATTTCGATCAGGTGAAACAGTCGCAGATCGGCTTCCCTGGCGAAGGTACCGACCTGGATGCCGACGCCAAGGCCAAACTGCAAGTGATGCTCGAGTACATGAAGGCCGATCCGACGGTCAATCACATCGAACTCGATGGCCACTCCGACAACAGCGGCAACCGTCTGACCAATCGGGAGCTGTCGCGCCGTCGCGCGCTGGCAGTGGTCGACTTCTTCAAGGCCAATGGCATTGCCGAATCGCAGATCACTGTGCGTTTCCATGGCGAGCAATACCCGCTGGTACCGAACACCAGCGCGGCCAACCGGGCGAAGAATCGCCGGGTCAGCGTGAAGCTGGCACGGGTGGCGCCGACCACTGCACCAGCGCCGCAAGCCAGTACACCTGCCAACGCTGCGGCAACTTCCTGACTCGCCGGTCATCGTCGCGCTCTCGACAGATTCTGTCGCTTTGTCGTCTTAAGCTGTCGCGCCTCTGTAAATTATCGCATTTGAGCGGTAGACTCCTCGGCTTTCCGTAGAACCCCGTGGAGTGATGGCATGGCGGACGTAAACAAGGTCGTTCTGGCGTATTCCGGCGGCCTGGACACTTCGGTGATCCTCAAGTGGCTGCAGGATACTTATAACTGTGAAGTGGTGACCTTCACCGCTGACCTGGGTCAGGGCGAAGAGGTCGAGCCGGCTCGCGCCAAGGCTCAGGCCATGGGCGTCAAAGAAATCTACATCGATGACCTGCGCGAAGAGTTCGTGCGCGATTTCGTGTTCCCGATGTTCCGCGCCAACACCGTTTACGAAGGTGAGTACCTGCTGGGTACTTCCATCGCACGTCCGCTGATCGCCAAACGCCTGATCGAAATCGCCAACGAAACCGGCGCCGACGCCATTTCCCATGGTGCCACCGGCAAGGGCAACGACCAGGTGCGTTTCGAGCTGGGCGCCTACGCACTCAAGCCAGGCGTGAAAGTGATTGCGCCATGGCGCGAGTGGGACCTGCTGTCCCGCGAGAAGCTGATGGACTATGCCGAGAAGCACGCGATCCCGATCGAGCGTCATGGCAAGAAAAAATCTCCGTACTCGATGGATGCCAACCTGCTGCACATCTCCTATGAAGGCGGCGTGCTGGAAGACACCTGGACCGAGCACGAAGAAGACATGTGGCGCTGGACCGTCTCCCCGGAGAAGGCTCCCGACACCCCGCAGTACCTGGAACTGACCTACCGCAACGGCGACATCGTTGCACTGGACGGCGTCGAAATGACCCCGGCCACCGTACTGGCAACGCTGAACAAGATCGGTGGTGCTCACGGTATCGGCCGTCTCGACATCGTCGAAAACCGTTACGTGGGCATGAAGTCCCGTGGTTGCTACGAAACCCCGGGCGGCACCATCATGCTGCGCGCTCACCGCGCTATCGAATCGATCACCCTGGATCGCGAAGTCGCTCACCTCAAAGACGAGCTGATGCCGAAGTACGCCAGTCTGATCTACACCGGCTACTGGTGGAGCCCGGAGCGTCTGATGCTGCAACAGATGATCGACGCTTCGCAGGTCAACGTGAACGGTGTGGTTCGCCTGAAGCTGTACAAGGGCAACGTGATCGTGACCGGCCGCAAGTCCGACGATTCGCTGTTCGATGCCAACATCGCGACCTTCGAAGAAGACGGCGGTGCTTACAACCAGGCCGACGCGGCGGGCTTCATCAAGCTCAACGCGCTGCGCATGCGCATTGCTGCCAACAAGGGCCGCAAGTTGTTCTGAGTCCATCAGGCGCATAAAGAAATGGCGGCACTGTTTTCGAACAGGCCGCCATTTTTTTTGAGTTGTTTTGCTGATCCCGCTTAACGCTTTTCAATCGTTCTTCTCACGGATACAGGTTGGCGTCAGCGTCTTCGCAGTATCGTCAGTTCTTGCGAACACACGTTGTAAACAATACAGATCGTTGTGATCGTGCCTTTTCCGGCTGGTTTGAGCTGCCGGGCCACATGACGTTTGAGCAACTCGTTCGACGTGTGGCAGGACAGCAACACAATGACCCGCGTTGCGCTCTTATGCAGGGGGCCGGCGCCCGTCAGTATCTCGGAAAGCTCGCTCTTGAGCTTTATCTGGCGTCCGTCGATAAAAAGCAACTCGCCCTTTGAAGCGGGCAGGTGGACAAAGTGTTGAAGGACGGCATGGGCCAGGGTGCCGGATTCTGGAGGGTCGGGCACATTGTGAGGACGCCGCATGTCATCACTATGGCCGTCGGCTTGCAGGTTTATGGACTGGCACATTGAGTCGCCTTGCGATGCTTTATCGGTGGGTGACGATGGATTGCCGGGATGGCGTTTGTCGTCTTTTCCGGCCCTTAGGAAGTTTTTGTCCTTGTCGAAATCAGAGGGCGCATACAGGGATCGATAATTGAAGTTCAGAGTGATAAAGAATAGAAACAACAGGTAAAACGGAAAGCTGATCAGAAACCAGACATAGATTTCCCGTTCCTTGTTGGCAAGAAAGGGCAGGGAAATAGCTGCGGAAGTTTCGGATATAACCGCAAATATAGCGATGACTGTCATCGGATTGGTAACTTTGTTCTTTAGTTTTAGCATGCTAATTGTTCGTTGGTTTTTTTGAAATGAGATAGGGTTGGTTGAGGTTGTTTGTTGTGTGGGTGTTTATAGCAAATAAAATCACTGCTGATAATTTTTGTTGTTTTTTTGTCTGTGAGTGCTGAAGTTGCTCTGGGTTCTTTGTCGTCGGTGCAAGTGGTAATCAGAGGGTGGACTATAAGGCGTATTCGGGCGGTTTGAGTGTTTGAAGTGTTTAAGTCAGTTTAATTCAGGATGCATGGGTGTTTTTTTTAAACACTCCGCGACAATTTTTTTCGGCTAAAGGAGAGGGTCGAGAATGTTTTTTTCAATTGCGCCATCAGACTAGAGGTTTTTTGTAGGATTAATCCTCAATGCTTGTAGGGGATGTCTTTCGCTGCAAGTGCCAGATCGCTCTGATGTGCCATCAAGTAGATGACTACGCTATTGTGCGTGCTCTAAAAATTCGAACAGCGAAACTGGACTTGCCCATGAATAAAGTGCTGATCGTGGATGATCACCCCGTCATTCGTCTTGCTGTGCGTATGCTGATGGAACGTCATGGCTACGAAGTCATTGCCGAAACAGATAATGGTGTGGATGCGTTACAACTTGCACGCGACCAGATGCCGGACATCGTCATTCTGGATATCGGGATACCGAAACTTGATGGGCTGGAAGTTATTGCGCGCCTTAACTCGACAGCCATGCCATTGAAAGTTCTGGTACTGACTTCACAGGCGCCGGGGCACTTTTCGATGCGCTGCATGCAGTCGGGGGCGGCGGGATATGTTTGTAAACAACAGGATTTGACTGAGCTGCTCAGTGCAATAAAAGCCGTGTTGTCCGGTTACAGCTATTTTCCGAACCAGGCCCTGCATACCGTGCGAACCAGCCTGGGTAATGCCAGCGAGGCCGATATGGTCGACCGCCTTTCAGGACGGGAAATGATGGTGTTGCAGCAACTGGCGCGTGGCAAGACCAACAAGGAAATTGCCGATGGCATGTTTCTCAGCAACAAGACAGTCAGCACTTACAAGACCCGTCTGTTGTTGAAGCTCAATGCCCGGTCGCTGGTGGACCTGATCGAGCTGGCACAACGCAACGGCCTGGTCTGATGGGCTTGACTGCCATTGGATCATGGGACGCCCGGGGTCAGATTCATCAGAAAGTAAAAAGCCTCCGGTTCGGGAGGCTTTTAAGTGTCAGAGATCAAAATCGTAATCGGCCAATTGCTTTTGCAGTCGGCGCTCCTCAAGCAGGTTGTCGATGGTGCGGCGTTTGCTCAGGTTGGTCTTGGCGACCTCGACCACCGGTTCGGCGTCGTCGGTTTCTGCAGCGGTGAAATCGTCATCTACATCCAGTTGTTCTTTGCTGTCAGTCATAAGGTTAACTCCAGGCTAAGACTGCCTTTGGCGCTCCTTATATCGACATTCCTGCTGCGGGTAAAAAAGATTTTTTCAATCGATGAATCAATAAAACCAATAGCCAATCAATCGTCCGAGGTTTTGTGTTTGTACTCGCACAAATCTTCGATCCGGCAGCTGCCACAGCGCGGCTTGCGAGCAAGACATACGTAGCGACCGTGCAGAATCAACCAGTGATGAGAGTCCAGCAGGTAGTCTTTGGGTACAAACTTCATCAGTTTCTTTTCCACCTCAACCACATTTTTACCCGGAGCGATGCCGGTGCGATTGCTGACGCGGAAAATGTGCGTGTCGACCGCCATGGTCAATTGCCGAAAAGCGGTATTGAGCACCACGTTGGCGGTCTTGCGGCCCACGCCGGGCAGGGCTTCCAGTTCTTCACGGGTTTGCGGGACCTCACCGTTGTGCAGTTCGACCAGCATGCGGCAGGTCTCGATCACGTTCTTGGCTTTGCTGTTGTAGAGGCCGATGGTCTTGATGTACTCAGACAGCCCTTCGACGCCAAGGGCGTGGATCGCTGCCGGGGTATTGGCCACCGGGAACAGTTTGGCCGTGGCCTTGTTGACGCCAACATCCGTCGACTGAGCCGATAGAATCACCGCAATCAGCAGCTCGAAGGGCGAGGAGTAGGCCAGTTCGGTTTTCGGCTCGGGATTGTCTTCGTGCAGCCTGCGAAAAATCTCAAGGCGTTTTGCGGCATTCATGGGTGATGTGTTTCCTTGGAGAGAGCGTTCGAGCGAGTCCATGCCTGGCGGGCAGCCAGCAGCAGCCCCAACAATATGAAGGCGCCGGGAACCAGGGTGATCAGGTGCAACCCTTGGTTGAACAGAGCCAGACCTTGCCAGTGCGCTGAAAGACCATGACCGAGATAGCCCTGACCGAACAGCTCACGCAGAACAGCGAGCGTCAGTAGCAGCCCGCTCGACAGGCCAAAAAACTTCAGGCGTTCGGTTAGCGCCTGACGAAAGAACCCATTGTATTCCAGCACCACGCATTGCAAGGCGATCAGCCCGGCATAGATTCCAAGTGCCTGGTGCCACTGCAGCGCCCAGCGCTGCGCGAGGATATTGGCGCAACTGGTCAGGGTGGCGGCCAGCAGCATGCTGGCCAGCAACCCGCTGCTGTCGGACAGTCGTGAACGCAGTGGCCCCATGCACACCGCGTAAACCGTCACGACCACGCTCGACATCAACAGCATGCCCAGCGCGCCGGCGAGTGTGGCGCTGGTGCCGAGCAACAGCGCCAGCAGCAAAGCATTGGTCAGATTCGTTGGCCGGTTCATGGTTCGATCCCCAGCAAGGTTGCCCGGTGCTCATCAAAGTAGCGCAGGGCGTCATGGATGGCATTCACGGTGGCGCGGGACGTGATGGTCGCTCCAGCCAGTTGATCGAACTGTCCCTGATCCTTTTTCAATGCCCAGCCTGCGTCATCGGGGGCACTGCGCGATTTCCCGGAAAACCCTGCCAGCCAGGTGTTCGGCCAGTCGCCGATGAGCCCGCCGAGCGCTGGTGTTTCGTTTTGCCGCAGGGTTTTAACGCCCAGCAGTCTGCCGTTGGCATCAATGGCGATCAGCAATTCGATGGCGCCGGCATAACCCTCGGTCTGCGTGCGCAACAACACCGCCACCGGTTGCCCGGCGTTGCTTGCGCGGTAACCGGCCAGCAACGTGCTGTGGCTCAATTGAGTGTCCGCCAACGCCAGCGGCTGCTCCAGCGGCTGATTGTCGTAGCTGTCGGCCGCGAGTACATCCAGCAGTTTGCGACTGTCGAGCAGGCGTTGTTCGATGGCAATCTGCGGTGCACTGCTGCGTTGCACCACATAAGTCAGGCCGAGACCGGCACCGGCGATCAGCACCAGCGCGATGACCGAGGCCGTGCGGTTCATGGGGTCACCTGCGTCTGGCGGCCAGCAGCAATGCGTTCCAGCGCCGGCACGCAGAGATTCATCAGCAGCACGGCAAATGCAACGCCATCCGGGTAGCCGCCCCAAGTGCGAATCAGGTAGGTCAGCAACCCGACACCGATGCCGAACAGCAGGCGGGCCAACGGACTTTTTGCCCCGGACACCGGTTCAGTGATGATGAAAAACGCGCCGAGCATGGTCGCCCCGCTCAGCAAATGAAACAGCGGCGAGCCTTGGGAATCGGAGCCCGAACCGTTCCAGCAGAGCAGACTGACAACAAACAGACTGACCAGCATGCCGACCGGTGCTTGCCAGCCAATCACCCGGCGTTGCAACAACAACAGCCCGCCGGCGAGAAACGCCAGATTGACCCACTCCACACCGCGCCCGCCGAAACGCCCGAACGCCGGGTTGGCGGCGAACAGCTCATCCATGGTCAGGCTTTTGTTGATGCGCAGGCTGTCCAGCGCGGTAGCCTGAGCCCAGGCGTCCGGCGCCTGGCCCATATTGAAGACGTGTTCAAACGCTGCCAGCAAATTCATCCCGTGTGCCGGCCAGTGGGTCATCGGCTGCGGAAACAGCACCATCGCCAGCGCGAAGCCGAGCATGGCCGGATTGAATGGGTTCTTGCCGATGCCGCCGTAGAGGTGCTTGCCGAACAGCAGGCCCGTAGCTATTGCCGTCACGGTCAGCCACCACGGGCAATAAGGCGGCAGGGCAACCGCCAGCAGGGTGGCGCTGACCAGTGCGCTGCCGTCGCTCAGCGTCGGTTGCAGTGGCTGTCGGCGCAGCCGGGTGACGCCAGCCTCGACCACTAACGCGGTGGTCACCGCCAGAGCCAGATTGATCAACACGCCCCAGCCGTACAGCCAGAACAACCCCAGCAGCCCCGGCAGCGTGGCGAGCAGCACCTGTTTCATCGCCTGTTGCAGGCGATCATCCGGTGCTTCACGGGGCGACATGATCGTGTACCTGACGCTCGGCGTCCTGCAGGCGGGCGCGGGCCTTGTCGAGGGCGTCGCTCGGCGTGTCGGCGCGGCGTTGGAGTTTGCTCAGGTTGGCGCGCGCGTAAGCCAGTTCGGTTTTCAATTGGCGAAGCTGGCTGTCGATCGGACGTTTTTCCACGCGCACGAGGTCAGGCGCCGGTTGCTCGCTGGCGGCTTCGGCAGCGTGAAGGGCTTGCTGGGCGTCACGCAGGGCCTGTTCCAGCGTGGCGATCTGCTCCGGCGGTGCCTCGGCGGTCTGGGCCTTTTTCAGCTCGGCACGGCGCATGGCCAACTGGATTTTCGCCCGTTTCAGGTCCGCGTCTTTCGCCGGGGCCGGAGCTGCAGGGGCGGCAGGGACGCTGCTTTCGAGTATCGCCAGCGCCTGCTCGGCGGCTTCGAACTGCTGTTGCAACACAATCAGTTGCGACTGCTGCTCGAACGTCGGTGGATGGCCGAAGGCTTTCAGCGATTTGTGCAATTGCGCGCGGCTCATGGCGACATCGATCTTGGCCTTTTTCAGCGCAGCGTCGGCGGTCGCGGCTTTCTGCGCGCGCACGCGTTCCAGGGCGGCCTGCACTGGATCGAGGGTTGCCACTGCGGGTTGCGCTGCACGTTGCGCCCGCGCCTCGCGCTCAGCCTGTTTCTGTTGCTCTTCGCGTTGCAGGCGGGCGTTGCGTCGTTCAAAACGCTGGCGCGCATGATCACGTTTGGCGGTGCGCGCGCGCTGCTCTTCAAGGCTGGCCGCCAGACCGCCCACCACCGGCAAGGTGCCGAGTGGCAGCGGATGCATCTCGATGCAATCCACCGGGCACGGCGCCACGCACAGGTCGCAACCGGTGCATTCGTCGATCAGCACGGTGTGCATCAGTTTCGCGGCGCCGACAATGGCGTCGATCGGGCAGGCCTGAATGCACTTGGTGCAGCCGATGCACTCCGCTTCGCGGATGTACGCCACTTGTGGCGGTGCCGAACCACGGCTGACGTCCAGCTCCAGCACCGGTACTTTCAGCAGTTCAGCCAGGGCAGCGATGGTTTCGTCGCCGCCGGGCGGGCACTTGTTGATCGGTTCGCCATCGACGATGCCTTGCGCATAGGGCTTGCAGCCAGGGTGGCCGCATTTGCCGCACTGGGTCTGCGGCAGGAGGGCATCGATGAGTTGAATCAGACTCATGTTTTGATCAGTCCACTGAATCCGAGAAAAATCACTGCGATCAGTCCGGCGCCGATCAGATCGATCGGCAGGCCGCGAAAGGGCAGGGGAATGTCGTTGTCGGCCGTGCGCTCACGCAAGTCGCTGAACAGGCTCAGCACCAGCCAGAAACCCAGGCCGGCGCCAAGGCTCAGCGCCGTTGCCTGCAGCAAGCCTCGATCATTGTGCGCATTGATCAAGGCCAGCCCCAGCACCCCGGCATTGCCCAGCAACAGCGGCCACAGTCCGTCGAACGGCCAGTCGGGCAGCGCACGCGCCAGCCGTTTCAGCATTGGCGCGATCAGTAGCACGCTGAGCGGCAAGAACACAAACAGGTGCAGGGCCTGCAGTTGCGGCGGCACCAGCAGCCAGTGCCAGATCACGTAACCGATGACGCCGACGCTCAGCATCAGGCATGACGTGGCCAGCCCCAACGCATGCACTTGGCGCCGACTGCCGGCCAGCAACGGATCGACGCCCAGCGGCCAGTGCAACACGAAGTTGTTGAGCAGGGCGGCACTGATCAGCGTAAGCGCAAGTTCGGTCATGGTTCTGCCGGCAAAAACGGGCGGGTGTCACTTAAGGTTAGGCATTATCCGGCACCCGCGAAGGGTGGGCCAGATATGAAAAATCCCACAGGCCTGCAGAACATGCCTGTGGGATCGTTTTACCGCTGGGCCTTACTTGATGCGTTGACCCGGCTTGGCGCCGCTGTCCGGGCTCAGCAGGTAGATTTCTTCACCGCCGGGACCTGCCGCCATCACCATGCCTTCGGAGATGCCGAACTTCATTTTCCGTGGCTTGAGGTTGGCGATCATCATGGTCAGGCGACCGTCAAGTTTCGACGGGTCCGGGTACGCGCTCTTGATCCCGGAGAACACGTTGCGTTGCTCGTCACCGATGTCCAGGGTCAGGCGCAGCAGCTTGTCGGCGCCTTCCACGTGTTCAGCCTTGACGATCAGGGCGACGCGCAGGTCGACAGCGGCGAACGTGTCGAAGTCGATTTCCGGCGACAGCGGATCCTTGGCCAGTTCGCCGTTGCCCGCCGGTGCGGCGGCACCGGTGTCGGTCTGGCTGGCGGTCAGGTCTTCCTTCGAGGCGTCGGTCATGGCTTGTACTTTTACCGGGTCGATGCGGGTCATCAACGGTTTGAATTCGTTCAACTGATGGTTGGCCAGCAGGGTGGTGTGGTCGTTCCAGGTCAGCGGGGCGACATTGAGGAACGCCTCGGCATCGGCGGCCAGCAACGGCAGCACCGGTTTGAGGAAGATCACCAACTGGCGGAACAGGTTGATGCCGGTGGCGCAGATCGCCTGGACTTCATCCTGCTTGCCTTCCTGCTTGTTCAGCGACCATGGGGCCTTGTCGGCGATCCAGGCGTTGGCGCGGTCGGCCAGGGCCATGGTTTCACGCATGGCACGGGCGAAGTCGCGGGCCTCATAGGCGTCGGCAATGCCTGGCGCGGCAGCCAGGAACGCTTCGGTCAGCTCTGGCGCGGCATTGTTGTCGACCAGCAGGCCGCCGTTGCCCTTGTGGATGAAACCGGCGCAACGGCTGGCGATATTGACCACTTTGCCGACCAGGTCGGAGTTGACCTTCTGCACGAAGTCTTCGAGGTTCAGATCAAGGTCATCGACGCCACGGCCCAGTTTGGCCGCGTAGTAGTAGCGCAGGTATTCCGGTGACAGGTGATCCAGGTAGGTACGGGCCTTGATGAAGGTGCCGCGGGACTTGGACATCTTCTGGCCGTTGACGGTCAGGTAGCCGTGCACGTTGATGCCAGTCGGCTTGCGGAAACCGGCGCCTTCGAGCATGGCTGGCCAGAACAGCGCGTGGAAGTTGACGATGTCCTTGCCGATGAAGTGGTACAGCTCGGCGGTGGAGTCCTTGCCCCAGAACGCGTCGAAGTCCAGCTCCGGCGTGCGGTTACAGAGGTTCTTGAAGCTGGCCATGTAGCCGATCGGCGCATCCAGCCACACGTAGAAGTACTTGCCCGGCTCGTCCGGGATTTCGAAACCAAAGTACGGCGCATCGCGGGAGATGTCCCACTGTTGCAGGCCGGCGTCCAGCCATTCGGCGATCTTGTTGGCCACGGCGTCCTGCAGGGTGCCGCTGCGGGTCCAGGTTTGCAGCATTTGCTGGAAGTCTGGCAGCTTGAAGAAGAAGTGCTGGGAATCCTTGAGCACCGGGGTGGCGCCGGAAATGGCCGACTTCGGGTCTTTCAGATCGGTCGGGGCGTAGGTCGCACCGCATTTTTCGCAGTTGTCGCCGTACTGGTCTTCAGTGCCGCATTTCGGGCAGGTGCCCTTGATGAAGCGATCGGCCAGGAACATTTTCTTTTCCGGGTCGAAATACTGGGTGATCGAGCGTTGGGCGATGTGCCCGGCGTCACGCAGCTTCAGGTAGATCTGGCTCGACAGCTCACGGTTTTCTTCGGCGTGAGTGGAGTGGAAATTGTCGAAGTCGACCAGGAACTCGGCAAAGTCGGCGCTGTGTTCAGCCTGCACGTTGGCGATCAGTTGTTCCGGGGTGATGCCTTCCTTTTCCGCGCGCAGCATGATCGCCGAACCGTGGGCGTCGTCGGCGCAGACATAGATGCACTGGTTGCCGCGATGCTTCTGGAAGCGCACCCACATATCGGTCTGGATGTATTCCAGCATATGGCCAAGGTGGATCGAACCGTTGGCGTAGGGCAGGGCGCTGGTGACGAGGATCTTGCGTGGTTCGGACATGTGGGGCTTCGCTACTTGATGAAACGGAGGTCGGCCACTATAAAGCGCTGGCGCATATTTTTCACCCTGTGCGCCTGTTTCCGGATGCGGCAACTGCAATTAATTGTGGCGAGGGAGCTTGCTCCCGCTGGGTGGCGAAGCCGCCCCTTCGCATCCGAACCGGACACCGCGTCAACCTGATTGCGACTGCTGCGCAGCCGAGCAGGTGCAAGCTTCCTCGCCACAAAGGCGCGGCGAATTATAAATCGCCTGACCGCAAACGAATCCGCGGGGTACGATACCCGCCATCTATTCCCAGTCTTGTTATCGGAGTTGCCCATGAGTGCCGTCACTCGCGCAGCGGTGGAAGCCGTCCTCAGCCAATACACCGACCCTTACCTGAACCAGGACCCGGTCAGCGCCGGTTGCGTGAAGCACATCGAAATCGATGGCGACCGCGTCAAGGTTCAACTGGAAATCGGCTACGCCGCCGGTCTGTTCAAGAGCGGCTGGGCGCAACTGCTGCAACTGGCTATCGAAAACCTCGACGGCGTGGTCTCGGCCAAGGTCGAGGTCACCAGCGTGATCGCGGCGCACAAGGCCCAGGCACAGATCCCGGGGCTGGCCAACGTCAAGAACGTGGTCGCCGTGGCGTCTGGCAAGGGCGGCGTAGGCAAATCGACCACCGCCGCCAACCTCGCGCTGGCACTGGCCCGTGAAGGCGCCAAGGTGGGGATTCTCGACGCCGACATCTATGGCCCGAGCCAGGGCATCATGTTCGGCATTCCCGAGCGCACCCGTCCGGAGGTCAAGGACCAGAAGTGGTTCGTGCCGCTCAAGGCCCACGGTGTCGAAGTCATGTCGATGGCGTTTCTGACCGATGACAACACGCCGATGGTCTGGCGCGGGCCGATGGTCTCCGGCGCACTGCTGCAACTGGTCACGCAAACCGCGTGGGGCGATCTGGACTATCTGGTGATCGACATGCCGCCGGGCACTGGCGACATCCAGCTGACCCTGGCGCAAAAAGTCCCGGTGGCCGGTGCCGTGATCGTCACCACCCCGCAGGATCTGGCGCTGCTGGACGCCCGCAAAGGCGTGGAAATGTTCCGCAAGGTCAACATTCCGGTGCTGGGCGTGGTGGAGAACATGGCGGTGCACATCTGCTCGAACTGCGGGCATGCCGAGCATCTGTTCGGTGAGGGCGGTGGCGAGAAGCTGGCGACCCAGTACGGCGTTGAGCTGCTGGCCTCGCTGCCGTTGTCGATGCTGATCCGTGAGCAGGCCGATGGCGGCAAGCCGACGGTGATCGCCGAGCCGGACAGCCAGATCGCGATGGTCTATCAGGAACTCGCCCGCCACGTCGGCGCGCGCATTGTGTTGCAGGAAGCGGCGACACCGGCGATGCCGAATATCAGCATCAGCGACGATTGATCGACCAGCAACATTGAAAAACCTGTAGGAGTGAGCCTGCTCGCGATAGCGGATTAACATTCAACAGATGGGTTGAATGAATGAGCGTAATCGCGAGCTGGCTCACTCCTACAGTTGGTTTTGTGGGGGGCTTAGATGCGCAAGCCGCCATCCATCTCCAGAATCCGTCCGGTGTAGTAGTCGTTCTCGAAGATGTACGCCGCCGAATGGGCGATCTCTTCCGGCTTGCCCATGCGCTTGAGCGGAATCCCCGAGGTCATCTTCTCCAGCGCTTCGGGCTTCATGCCCAGGGTCATCTCGGTTTCGATAAAGCCCGGGGCAATGCCCGCCACGCGAATGCCGTAACGCGCCAGTTCCTTGGCCCAGGTCACGGTGGCTGCTGCCACGCCGGCCTTGGCGGCGGAATAGTTGGTCTGGCCGACGTTGCCGGCGCGGGAGATCGACGAGATGTTGATGATCGCGCCACTGTTCTTCAGCTCGACCATTTTCGCCGCGACTTCACGGGTGCACAGGAACACGCCGGTCAGGTTGACGTCGATGACCGCCTGCCACTGGGCCAGGCTCATCTTGGTCATTTCGCCGTCCTTGACCTTGAGCAGCAGACCATCGCGCAGGATCCCGGCGTTGTTGATCAGGCCATGGATCGCACCGAAGTCCTCGGCCACCTGGGCGACCATGTGCTCAACCTGTTCTTCATTGGCCACGTTGCACAGATAGCTGCGCGCCTCGACACCCTTGGCTTTGCAGGCTGCGACCGCGTCGTCGAGTTTTTCCTGATTCAGGTCCACCAGGGCCAGCTTCGCGCCTTTGCCGGCGAAATACTCGGCCATGGAACGGCCCAAACCCTGGCAACCGCCGGTGATAATGATTACTTTGTCGTTGAGTTGCATTCGCATGCCCCGATAGCCGGTCTGAGTGGTTTTTGTTGTGGACGACGCTCGATCTGCACCGAACGTGGCCTGGTTGCACATGAGCATTGCCCGATGGCGTGACCGGGACTTATCCCCAGGCGCCTGTCCGTTTTTTTGACGGATTCTATATAAGGAGTCATAAATTGAGCGTTGAAGCGGCCAAGAATGCCCGAGAATTGCTTCTCAAGGAATACCGTGGCGTATTGTCCACCCACTCCAAATCGATGCCCGGTTTCCCGTTCGGCTCCGTGGTTCCCTATTGCCTGGACGAGCAGGGCCGCCCGCTGATCCTGATCAGCCGCATCGCCCAGCACACTCACAACCTGCAGAAGGACCCAAAATGTTCGCTGCTGGTGGGCGAGCGTGAGGCCGACGACGTGCAGGCCGTTGGTCGCCTGACCTACCTGGCCGAAGCGCAAAAGCTCGAAGAGCCGATCGCCATTGAAGCGGCCGCCGAGCGTTATTACCGTTATTTCCCCGATTCGCAGAACTACCACAAGGCCCACGATTTTGACTTCTGGGTGCTCAACCCCGTGCGTCATCGCTACATCGGCGGTTTCGGCGCGATTCACTGGGTCGATCAACTGACCTTGGCCAACCCGTTTGCCGGCAAGGCTGAAATCAGCATGGTCGAGCACATGAACAGCGACCACGCCAAGGCCATCGCCCATTACGTGGAACTGGCCGGCCTGCCGCAAACCGTGCCGGCGCAACTGGCCGGGATCGACAGCGAAGGCATGCACCTGCGCATCGGTCAGGCGCTGTACTGGTTGCCGTTTCAAGCGCCTTGTCATACGCCGATACAAGTGCGCGAAGCCTTGGTTTCTCTGGCTCACGCCGAGGTCTGGCCAAAAAATGCGGTGACCGATGCTTGAATTCACGAAAGGGCGACGTCATCTAATGCTTACTGCAAGGCATTTCTTGCGTTGAGGAATCTTTGATGCGCCCTTTTTTGTTGCTCTTTCTGCTGTTTCCGGTGCTGGAGCTGTTCGTATTCGTCAAAGTGGCAGGGGCTATCGGGTTTTTCCCGGCCCTGCTGCTGATCATTCTCGGCTCGATGTTCGGCGTGTTCGTGCTGCGCGTCGCCGGTCTGGCCACGGCACTGCGTGCCCGTGAAAGCCTGAATCGCGGTGAACTGCCCGCGCAAACCATGCTTGAAGGCCTGATGCTGGCACTGGCCGGCGGCCTGCTGATCCTGCCGGGCTTCGTCAGCGACGTGGTCGGTCTGGTGATGTTGTTGCCGTTCACCCGCCGTCTGCTGGCGAATAAAATGCGCCAGCGCGCCGAGGAACAGGCGATTCGTCAGCGTGCCTTCGCCGATGACCTGCAACCGCGCGGCGGTCCTGCGCCGCGCCAGCCTCTGGGTCGTGAAGGTGATGTGATCGAAGGCGAGTTCGAACATCGCGACAGCAAGTAACCTCTGTATCGATACGGCACCTTCGGGTGCCGTTTCTTTATGCGCGGCATTCAAGGGGCAAATCGAGAAAAATTTTCTGCCCCCGCCCTTGTAATAAGCTTATGCGCCCTTATGTATCGGTCACCGAAAGGTTTCCGACATTTGAGTCGGACAGACTTCCGCGGCTCGCTCGACGAACCGCAACCGGCGCAGGCCGGATTTGTTAAACCCGCCGGGACTACACCGGCCGATGAAAACCACAATTAGGAGAGATCGACAATGAAGCTTCGTCCTCTGCATGACCGCGTCGTCATCCGTCGCAGCGAAGAAGAAAAGAAAACCGCTGGCGGTATCGTCCTGCCAGGTTCGGCTGCTGAAAAAGCCAACCACGGTGTGATCGTCGCTGCTGGCCCAGGCAAGACCCTGGAAAACGGTGAAGTGCGTGCGCTGGCCGTTAAAGTCGGCGACAAGGTTGTGTTCGGTCCTTACTCCGGCAGCAACACTGTGAAAGTCGACGGCGAAGACCTGCTGGTAATGGCTGAGAACGAGATTCTCGCCGTACTGGAAGGCTGATACCCCGCTCATTTTCCCGCTACTACAAAGTATTTAAGGAATATCGATCATGGCTGCTAAAGAAGTTAAGTTCGGCGATGCCGCCCGCTCCAAGATGCTTAAAGGCGTCAACGTTCTGGCTGACGCGGTAAAAGCGACCCTGGGCCCGAAAGGCCGTAACGTGATTCTCGAGAAGAGCTTCGGCGCTCCGACCATCACCAAGGACGGCGTTTCCGTCGCCAAGGAAATCGAACTCGAAGATCGCTTCGAAAACATGGGCGCGCAGCTGGTCAAAGACGTTGCCTCCCGTGCCAACGATGACGCCGGTGACGGTACGACCACTGCGACCGTTCTGGCTCAGTCGATCGTCAACGAAGGCCTGAAAGCCGTCGCTGCCGGCATGAACCCGATGGACCTCAAGCGCGGTATCGACAAAGCGACCATCGCGATCGTCAAAGAGCTGAAAGCCCTGTCCAAGCCATGCGCTGACACCAAGGCTATCGCTCAGGTAGGCACCATCTCCGCCAACTCCGACAACTCCATCGGCGACATCATTGCCGAAGCCATGGAAAAAGTCGGTAAAGAAGGCGTGATCACCGTTGAAGAAGGCTCGGGCCTGGAAAACGAACTGTCGGTTGTAGAAGGCATGCAATTCGACCGTGGCTACCTGTCCCCGTACTTCGTCAACAAGCCGGACACCATGGTTGCCGAGCTCGACGGCCCGCTGATCCTGCTGGTCGACAAAAAGATCTCGAACATCCGCGAAATGCTGCCAGTGCTGGAAGCCGTTGCCAAAGCCGGCCGCCCACTGCTGATCGTTGCCGAAGACGTTGAAGGCGAAGCCCTGGCGACGCTGGTAGTGAACAACATGCGTGGCATCGTTAAAGTCGCAGCCGTCAAGGCTCCAGGCTTCGGCGATCGTCGCAAGGCCATGCTGCAGGACATCGCCGTTCTGACCGGCGGTACCGTTATCTCCGAAGAGATCGGCCTGAGCCTGGAAAGCACCACTCTGGAACATCTGGGTAACGCCAAGCGTGTGACCCTGTCCAAGGAAAACACCATCATCGTTGACGGTGCTGGCGTTGAAGGCGACATCCAGGCGCGTATCGCTCAGATCCGTGCTCAGGTTGCTGAAACTTCCTCGGACTACGACCGTGAAAAACTGCAAGAGCGTCTGGCCAAGCTGTCCGGCGGCGTTGCAGTGATCAAGGTTGGCGCTGGTTCCGAAGTTGAAATGAAAGAGAAGAAGGCTCGCGTTGAAGACGCCCTGCACGCTACCCGTGCAGCCGTTGAAGAAGGCGTGGTACCTGGCGGTGGCGTTGCGCTGATCCGTGCTCTGGAAGCCCTGACCGAACTGACCGGCGACAACGCTGACCAGAACGTCGGTATCGCTGTGCTGCGTCGCGCTGTTGAAGCGCCGCTGCGTCAGATCGCTGCCAACTCCGGTGACGAGCCAAGCGTAGTCGTCAACGAAGTGAAGAACGGCAAAGGTAACTTCGGTTACAACGCTGCTTCCGGCGAATACGGCGACATGATCGAAATGGGCATCCTGGACCCAACCAAGGTCACCCGTTCCGCTTTGCAAGCTGCAGCCTCGATCGGCGGTCTGATCCTGACCACCGAAGCCGCTGTTGCTGATGCACCGAAGAAAGAAGGCTCGGCTGGCGGCGGTATGCCAGACATGGGCGGCATGGGTGGCATGGGCGGCATGATGTAAGCCAGCCTTACCCCTGTAACGAAAAACCCCGCCTGCGATGAGCAGGCGGGGTTTTTTATTGCCTCAGGAACGATCAAAAGGCAAAAGCTCGCAGCCTTCGACAGCCTCTGTGCGAGATAGATGAGCCTGTAGGCGCTGCCGAAGGGCGCGATTTTTCGAACTTCACTCAGGTAGTAACAGGTTGTGCCTTGACCGCCGCCTCTGCCTTCATTGCCGGGCGATACAGCAGCCAGTAATACGACCCCAGGCAAATCAGCCAGCAGAAGATCGCCGTCCACACGTTGTGCGAGAAGAAATGCGCGCCCTGCATCATTCGGCTGATCGAAAACACCGAACCCAGTGCGACGGCAAAGACCAACGCCTGGCGTGCAAGGCGCGGGCGCCGGTCTCGCAGCACGAAGAACAGCGCAAACAGGCTGAAGCCGGTGGAGGCGTGGCCGCCGGGCCAGCAGCGGCCGGGTTTGTCGGTCGGCGGGCGAGGCTCCAGCAGTTTGCTGTAGGTTTCGTGGCCGCCGAACTGCTCCAGACTCCACGGGCACTGCACGGCGGTGACTGTTTTCAGCGGGCTGACGAATGAGGTGGCGAGGCCGAGTGACAGCACCAGGCAGCCCAGTTCACGCTTGAATGGTTTGAGCCGTTGCAGAAAAAACGCCCCGATGAAGCCGAGTATGGCCAACACCGAAAATACGATCACCGCTTCTTTGGCGCGATCATGAAGGATGTCCTCAAGGAAGAAGCTGTAGCGCCCGATGAAATCGCCAGCGACCGGATCATAAAACACTCGGGCCAGAGCCATGTCCAGATCGGTCAGTTCCAGCAGCACCAGAATGATCGCCGCCGCAGCAGGAATGCCCAGGCAAAACCGCAAATTGAGGGGGCGGGAAGAGGGATGTACAGCGGATGATGACATGAGCCAATCCTGAATAAAGGAAAACGCCCCGGTGCATCAGCCCGGGGCGTTTCTGTTAACGGTCGCTGACTTGCGCAGCGTTGCCGGGGGTTTTCCAGCTCAACAACTGCTGTTTGAAGCCATAACTGGCGGTCTGGTAGTAGGTGATCGCACGGGTGATCAGCGGGTCGTCGCTGGTGACTCGCGACTCGCGGCTTTCGGTCAGCGCATCGTCATGCCGACGCAAGCCCTGGCGCGGACTGAGGATGGCCAGATCCTTGCCATCGAACAGACCCAGATGCTGGTAGTTGCCGACCACCACGCGCGGTGGCAGCGGGTTGTCCTGCAACAGGTTGCGGCCGAAGAACGTCGAGGTGTAATCCAGGTTCAGCAAGCCCAGCAGCGTCGGGGCCAGGTCGATCTGGCTGGCCAGTTGCGCGCTCTCGCGTGCCTCGATCATTTTCGGCGCGTAGATGAATAGCGGGATCTGATAGTTGGCGATCGGCAAGTCTTCTTTGCCGGCGCTGCCGGCGGTGTGGTCGGCGACGAAAATGAAGATCGTGTTGTCGAACCACGGTTTCTGCCGCGCCTGCTCGAGGAACTGTCCAATCGCATAGTCGGTGTACTTCACTGCACCATCACGACCGTTGCCGGACTTGATGTCGATCCGGTTGTCCGGATAGGTGTAAGGACGATGGTTGGACGTGGTCATCAACTGCAGCAAAAACGGTTGCTGCTTGGCGTAATCGGCATCCGCCAGCTTCAGGGTCTGGCGATACAGATCCTCGTCAGCCATGCCCCAGGCGTTCTTGAAGTGGATTTCGGCTTCATCGACGCTGCTCTGATCGACGACGCGATAACCGTTGCCGCTGAAGAACGCGTTCATGTTGTCGAAGTAACCGCGCCCGCCGTAGACGAACACACTGTCGTAACCCACGGCGCTCAGCTGTTGGCCAAGGCTGGCGAAACCGCTTTCACGGCCGATGCGCTTGACGATCGAGCGCCCCGGCGTCGGCGGGATGGCCAGGGTGATGGCTTCCAGACCGCGGTCGGTGCGGGTGCCAGTGGCATAGAAGTTATTGAAGTACAGGCTTTGCTTGCGCAAGGCGTCGAGGTTCGGCGTCAGGTTGCGACCGTCGCCGTTGCTGCCCAGGTACTTGGCGCTCAGGCTTTCGATGGTCACCAGCACAATGTTCGGTTTGCGCGCAGTGCCGGGATTGTCGATCATCCGGCGAATATCCTGCGGGTCCTGGCCGATGAAGCGGGCGTTGCTTTCACTCAGCTCGGCACGGATCTCACCAGCGACTTTTTCCGCAGGCAGGCTTTTGTAGAACTGGGTGTAGTCCAGTTCATTGTTACGGAACGCGGCGAAGAACTGGTATGGCCCGTTGCTGGCCAGTTCGTTCTGGTAAGCGTTGCCGCCCTGGGCGCGCGGGGCGTCCTGGCTGAGCAGTTGCAGGCTCAGCCCCGCGACGATCAGCAGGCCCAATGCGCTGAGCAGGCGTCCGCGCAGCGGTGGCAGCGGGGCATTCATGGCGGCATTGAACGGCTTGCGCAGGGCAAAACTGATCACCACAGCCAGTACCGCGAGGAGGCTCAGCAGTTTGCCGATCGGATACGACTCGAGGACGTTGTTCAACACCTCGTCGGAATACACCAGGTAATCGACGGCGATGAAGTTGAAGCGCACGCCGAACTCGTCCCAGAACAGCCATTCGGCCACCGCCACGAACAGCATGGCGAACAGGCTGATCGTCAGCAGGACGCGCAGGAACCCGCGATGCCCGCGACGACGCCACAGGCCCGGCGGGCAGAGCAACAGGTACAAGCCCATCGGCAGCGCCGCGTAAGCAAGGAACCCCAGGTCATACAGCGCGCCGATGCCAAACACGGAAAGGGCGAAGCCACCGGCCTCATCCAGGTGAGTCAGCAGCAAGACCGCTCGGGTCAGGAGAAAAATGACCAGCCAGGCGCCGGTGATCAGCAGCAGAAAGCGCATAGGCGCGGTCTTGAAAGAGTCCATTGTCTCGTTTTCCTTATATCAATGGCGCGCGAGTGTCGCGGCGCCACTGTAGTCAGGTTGTGAATCGATAGTGAAAACTTTGTTAAACATCTAATTTGGCTGTGCAAATGGATGTGCGCGCATGCCAGCGCTAGCCCTGAACCGGCGTTGGCCTTAAGCTGCGCGGGCCAAGACGGCCGTAACTGTGTACGGAGGAAATGCCAATGCGAATTCTATTGGTCGAAGACAACCGCGATATCCTGGCCAACCTGGCCGATTACCTGGGGCTCAAAGGCTATACCGTCGATTGCGCCCAGGACGGCTTGTCGGGCCTGCATTTGGCTGCCACCGAGCATTACGACCTGATCGTGCTCGACATCATGCTGCCGGGGATCGATGGCTACACCCTGTGCAAGCGCCTGCGTGAAGACGCCCGGCGCGACACACCGGTGATCATGCTCACCGCCCGCGATCAACTGGACGACCGCCTGCAGGGCTTCAAGTCCGGGGCCGACGATTACCTGGTCAAACCGTTTGCGCTGTCCGAGCTGGCGGCGCGGGTCGAGGCGGTCATGCGCCGCACCCAGGGCGGCGGACGCCGTGCGCTGCAGGTCGGCGACCTGACCTACGACCTCGATACCCTCGAAGTGACCCGCGAGGGCAAGCTGCTCAAGCTCAACCCGGTCGGCCTGAAACTGCTGGCGGTGTTGATGCAGAAGAGCCCGCACGTGCTGCGTCGGGAAATCCTCGAAGAAGCGCTGTGGGGCGATGACTGCCCGGACAGCGACAGCTTGCGCAGCCATGTCCACCAATTGCGTCAGGTGATCGACAAGCCCTTCGCCAAACCGTTGCTGCAAACCGTGCACGGTGTGGGTTACCGCCTGGCCGAGGGGCGTGATGGAGTTTAAGCAAAGCCTTTCGCAGCGGATCATCATCGCCTTTGCGCTGATGAGTGCGCTGGTGGCCGGCGCCTTCGCCATGGGCATTGTGGCGACCGTGCACCTGGTGGAGGAAAAACTGATTTCGGCAGGGCTGGGCGGCGATCTGCAACGTCTGCTGCTGATGGACAGCGTGTCGGACTGGAGCCATCGCCCGGAACCGGACCAGTTGTTCTATTTCAGTGGCGGCCCGGGTGATTTCGAGCTGCCCAAGGATCTGCGCCACCTCGATGCGGGGTTCCACGAAGTCTTCCGCGAACAGCTGTCGTATCACGCGATGGTCGAGATCGTCGATGGTCGCCGCTACGTGCTGCTGCAGGATCAAAGCGATTTCGAGGAGCGCGAACGCGTGCTGTTCGCCGTGGTGCTGGTGGGCTTCGTGCTCAGTCTGGCGCTGGCGGTGTTCCTCGGCTGGGTGTTGGCGCGCAAGGTCATGGCGCCAGTGGTGCGACTGGCGCGGCAAGTGCGTCACCGCGATCAACTGCTCGGCCTGGCACCACCGCTGGCTCCGGATTACGCGGCTGACGAAGTCGGCGAACTGGCGGTGGCGTTCGATGCCACGCTCGGGCGTCTGCGTCAGGCGCTGACCCGCGAGCGGTTGTTCACCAGCGACGTCAGCCACGAACTGCGCACGCCGTTGATGGTGTTGGCCAGTTCCTGCGAATTACTTTTGGAAAACCCGGGGCTGGATCAGCGTGGCCGGGCCCAGGTCGAGCGTATCGCCCGCGCCAGCGAGGAAATGCGCGAGCTGGTGCAGACCTTCCTGATGCTCGCCCGCGCCCAGCGTGAAGACGCCGGTTCCGCGCCGCAGCAGAACCTCACTCAAGTGGCCGATGGCCTGTTGAGTATCTGGCGCGAACCGATCGAGTCCAAAGGGCTGCGTCTGATGTTCGAGCCGGGCAACCCGCCGGCCACCTGCTTCAATGCCACTCTGCTTGGCGCCGTGATGGGCAATCTGCTGCGCAATGCCTGCCACTACACCGAGCAGGGATTCATTCGCCTGACACTCAACCACAACGGGTTTGTCGTCGAGGATTCGGGCGTCGGCATTCCCGAGGAAAAACGCGAAGCCATGTTCCAACCCTTTGTGCGCGGCAGTGAAAAGCGCGGCGAAGGCCTTGGGCTGGGCTTGTCGCTGGTGCAGCGGATCTGCGAGAACCAGGGCTGGGAGGTGACGTTGAGCACCATGGAGCCCAATGGTTGCCGCTTCGAGGTGACGCTGGGGCTGCGCTGAGCCCCATTGATGGCCCCGCGCTATTGCTTTCTCCTTGTAAAACCCTGTAATAGTTTGTTGGTTTACCTGACGTATTTTTCACAAAGTGACGACCTGACGCTGACATACCGCTACCTATGGTAGGGGTATCAGTAATTCAGGAGCCGTGATAATGAGCAGACCGATCAAGCTCGATTTTTCCGAAAAGTATGATGACCAGCATGCGCAAAAATATTTGCGCAAGCATCAGGACGGTCTCGGTCGTCGGTTGTCTCACTGGCGGGACGAGCAGTTGGCCCGCAAGGCCCTGACACTGGCCGGCGAGCCGGGGTTGGTTCTGGATCTGCCGTGCGGAGCAGGGCGTTTCTGGCCGTTACTGGCGGAAAAGCCCAACCGGGTGATCATTGGCGCGGACAATTCCGAATCCATGATCAAGACTGCGATGCAGTCGCAACCGGCCGACGTGGTGAAACGGGTACAACCTTTGCACACGTCAGCGTTCGACATTGCCCTGCCAGATAACGCCGTCGACAGCATTTTCTGCATGCGATTGCTGCACCACATCGGTGACGCCGAGCATCGGCGGGCGATTTTGCGCGAATTCGAGCGTGTCACCCGCGACAGCGTCATCATTTCGTTGTGGGTAGACGGTAATTTCAAGGCCTGGAAACGCAAACGCGCCGAGAAGCGTCGTGGGCAGGAAGGTTACCAGAACCGATTTGTGTTACCGGCTGTGACAGTGGAAAAGGAATTCGAAGAGGCAGGTTTTCGCATTCAGGAACAACTGGACTTTATTCCGCTCTATGCCATGTGGCGGGTTTACGTATTACGCAAGAGGTAACAGGATGGCGGTGCAAATAGCAGCAGAAACGGAAGTCGCTCCCCAGGATCGCTTCGACTACTACTGGAACCAGCGCGGTGAATGGGTGGAAGAACCCAATGTACGCCGTGGCGGGGAAAGTGGTGTGCAACGAGTCATGGGCCGTGACGGCCAGTTACTGTATGCCAAGCGCCAGACCGGACATATCTATCGCAGCTGGCTGCATCCTTTCGGCCGCCCGACGGTATTGCGTGAGCTGGATGCCCTGACCGGCGTCAGCCGGCTCGGCGTGCGTGTACCGCAAATCGTGTTCTGCGGAGCGCAGCCTGATCCGCAATACAAATGGCGTGCCCTGCTGGTGACCAAGTCGCTGGACGGTTTCGACGAACTCGAAAAATGGGAAGCCGCTGGCGGTCGTGCCCAATACGGCGAAGCCGTCTATGAACGCGTCCTCAAAGACCTGGCGCAAAACCTGGCGCGCATGCACAAGGGCCGTTGGCAGCACAGCTGCATCTATATCAAACACGTCTTTGTACGGGTGACTGGCGAGGGTGATTCGGCTCAGGTCGAAGTGGCATTGATCGATCTGGAAAAATGCCGCCAGCGTCTGACCGCTTATCGCGCGGCCTCCCATGATATGAAGCAATTGCGTCGCCATTCGTCGTTCAGCGACACGGACTGGAAAAAACTCGTCTACTTTTATGAGACGGCGTTTGGCAGCGCTATCAAAGGTTTATAGCGATGAAACTCGAAATTGCACGAGGTTTGTTTTTGGTTGGAGCCTTGGCAGTTGCTTCATTGGCGGTGGCGGCCTGGGAGCAGCCCCGCATGCAGGTGATCGGTGCGACCACGGCCGATGCTCACTGCGCAGTACCACGGGTGGCGAAAGCCTCCGTGGCCACTAAACCTGATCATGATTTGTTGCTGTTCATGTTTGGACTTTCTCAAGGGATGAGGCCACAGAGTTGAACCGATTGAAGCCCAAATAAAAGGCCTCGCAGATGCGAGGCCTTTTTTTATGGTGAATGAAAATCCCCTTTGTAGGAGCTGCCGCAGGCTGCGATCTTTTGACCCTGATCTTGGCTTCTAAAAACAAAATCAAAAGATCGCAGCCTGCGGCAGCTCCTACAGGGTCTAGGTCATGGTTTCGGATCAGGTTTGGCCAGCAGGGTGTAGATGCACGGCAGCACGAACAGCGTAAACAACGTGCCGATCGACATCCCGGTAGCAATCACCATCCCGATATCGAAGCGGCTGACCGCACCCGCACCCGTCGCCAGAATCAACGGCACCATGCCGAACACCATCGCCGCCGTCGTCATCAACACCGGCCGCAGACGAATCGCTGCGGCTTCTTCGACCGCCTCGCGCGCGGTCAGGCCTTTGTCCTTGCGCAACTGGTTGGCGAACTCAACGATCAGGATCCCGTGCTTGCTGATCAGCCCGATCAGCGTCACCAGCCCGACCTGGGTGTAGATGTTCATGCTTGACCAGCCAAGGAACAATGGAATCAGCGCACCGCAGATCGACAGCGGCACCGTCACCAGAATCACCAACGGGTCGCGGAAGCTCTCGAACTGCGCCGCCAGCACCAGGAAAATGATCGCCAGCGCGAGAGCGAAGGTCACCCACAGGGCGCTGCCTTCCTGCACGTATTGGCGCGAGGCGCCGCCATAGTCGAAGGCAAACCCGGCTGGTGCTTCTTCCCGGGCGATCTGCAACACGGTGTCGATTGCTTCACCCATGCTGACCAACGGGAATCCGGAGATCTTCGCGGCGTTGAGTTGCTGGAACTGGTTGAGCTGGCGCGGTCGCGCCCGATCAGTGACCTTGATCAGGGTCGACAGCGGCAGCAGCTCGCCCTGGGTGTTTTTCACGTAGTAATTATTCAACCAGCCGGGGTTCTCGCGAAACGGTCGTTCGACCTGGGCAATCACCTTGTAGCTGCGACCTTCAATGGTGAAACGGTTGATTTCCGCCTCGCCCAGCAGTGTCGCCAGGGTGCCGCCGAGGTCGAGCATCGACACGCCCATCTGCGCGGCTTTGGCGCGGTCGATGTCGACCACCACTTCGGGCTTGTCGAACGCCAGGTCGAGGTCGACGAAGGCGAACTTGCCGGACTCCATGGCGCGCTTCTTGATCCGGTCGGCCACTTGCAACAGCAACTCGTAGTCATTGGCGGTGTTGATCACGAACTCGAACGGCAAGCCCTCACCGGTGCCGGGCAGGGAGGGCAGGTTGAAGCCGAAGATCTGCAGGCCCGGGATGGCGCCCAGTTTGCCTTGCACCTCGGGCAGGATTTGCATCTGGGTGCGGCTGCGCTCGTTCCACGGCTTGAGCAGAAAGCCGCCGATGCCCGATTGCACGCCGTTGTAGCCGTTGATCTGGAACGAGGAGTAGTACTCCGGAAACTCCTTGAAGATCTTGATGAATTCATCGGTGTAGGTGCTCAGGTAATCGAGGTTGGTTGGCTGCGGGGCGTTGGCCATCATGAAGATGATGCCCTGATCCTCATCCGGCGCCAGTTCCGACTTGGTGAACTTGAGGAACACCGGGATCAGGCACAGCACGATCACAGCAAATACCAGCACCACCGGACGGGTGTTGAGCGTGCCGTGCAACACGCTCTGATAGCGGCGTTTGAGGCCGTCGAAGATGCGGTCGAGTCGATGCGCCAGGCCACTGGGATTTTCCTCGTGGCGCAACAGCAGGGCGCACATCATCGGCGACAGGGTCAGGGCGACGATCCCGGAAATCACTACGGCGCCGGCCAGAGTCAAGGCGAACTCCTTGAACAAGGCCCCGGTCAGTCCGGTGAGGAAACCGATCGGCGCATACACGGCCGCCAGGGTGATGGTCATCGAGACCACCGGCATGGCGATTTCCCGGGCGCCTTGCAGTGCGGCCTCCAGCGGCGTCTTGCCTTCCTCGATATGGCGGTGGATGTTCTCCACCACGACAATCGCGTCGTCCACCACCAGCCCGATCGCCAACACCATCGCCAGCAGGGTCAGCAGGTTGATCGAGTAACCCATCATCTGCATGAAGAACATCACGCCGATCATCGACAGCGGGATGGTCACCACCGGGATTACCACAGAGCGCAGTGCACCGAGGAACAGGAACACCACCACAATCACGATCAGCACCGCTTCGAACAGGGTTTTCACCACTTCGTCGATGGAGGCCTGAATGAACAGGGTGGCGTCGTAGGCGATCTCGCTCTTGAGGTTGGGCGGCAACTGGGCTTCGAGTTCCGGCATCAGCTTGCGCACTTCCCGGATCACGTCCAGCGGGTTGGCCCCGGGCGTGGCCTTGATGCCGATGTACACCGATGGCGTGCCGCCGAACGAGCTGATCGAATCGTAGTTTTCCGCGCCCATCTCGACCCGCGCCACATCGCTGAGCAGCACGCGGCTGTCGCCACTGACCTTGAGCGGAATCGCGGCGAAGGCTTCGGCGGATTTAAGCTCGGTGTTGGCGTTGATACTGGTGACCACGTACTCGCCCTTCACCTCGCCGGCGGCGGAGAGGAAGTTGTACTGGCGCACCGCGTTGGTCACGTCACTGGCGCTGAGACCGAGGCCGGCGAGCTTCACCGGGTCGAGCCACAGGCGCATGGCGAATACCTGATTGCCGAGAATTTCCGCCTCGGCCATGCCCGGCAGGGTCGCAAGTTTTGGCTGGATCACCCGCGACAGATAGTCGGTGATTTGCGGGTTGCTCAAGTCCTTGCTGAAGAAGCTGATGTACATCAGCGCCGAAGCGTCGGCCGATTCCTTGCTCAGCACCGGGTCTTCGGCGTCCTGCGGCAGCTTGTTTTTCACCTCGTTGGCCTTGGCCAGCAGTTCGGTGAACAGACGGTCGGTGTTGGAGCCGATACGCGCGTAGATCGAGATCACCGAGAAGTTCTGCCGGCTGACCGAGGTCATGTAGTCGATGCCCTCGGCGCTCGCCAGGCTCTGCTGCATCGGCTGGGTGATATAGCCCTGAATGGTCTCGGCGTTGGCCCCGGGGTAGGCGGTGGTCACCGTGATCAGGGCGTTTTCCATTTGCGGATATTGGCGCAGCGGCAGTTTGCTCCAGGCCTGGAAACCCAGCAGCACAATCAGCAGGCTGACCACGGTGGCGAGCACCGGGCGGCGGATGAACGGATCGGTAAAAGCCATGGGGATTCCTTGATCAGTCGGCGCGAGGCGGACTGTTCTGCTCGCCGAGGGTCTTGTCGTCGCTGATGGCAATGTGCGCGCCGTTGTCCAGTTTGATCTGGCCGGCGGTCACCACTTGTTCGCCGTTCTGCACGCCCTTGTTGATCATCACCAGGCCATCGCGGCGTTCGCCGGTCTCGATGAAGCGGCGCTCGGCGATCAGCACCGGCTGGCCCTTGTCGTCTTTTTCGACGCTGCCGTCCTCGGCCTTCTTTTGCCCGACCACGTACAGCGAGTTGCCGTAGAGGGTGTAGGTGATCGCGCTTTCCGGCACCACGATGTGTTTCTGCGGATCGGGCAGCAACACCTCAAGACTGGCGAACATGCCCGGCAGCAGCTTGCCGTCGGGGTTGGCCAGGGTCGCGCGAACCAGAATGTTGCGCGTGGTGCTCTCGACAATCGGGTTGATCGCGCTGATGGCACCGGGGAAATTCTGGCCGGGATAGGCCGCGACGCCGATCTGCACCGGTTGGCCGATCGCCAGTTTCGGTATCGACTGCTCGGGCACGTAGAAGTCGGCGTAGAGGCTGCTCAGATCCTGCAGCGTGGCGATTTTGGTGCCGCTGGCGAGGTAGTCGCCGATGTCGACATGACGGATGCCGATGGTGCCGCTGAACGGCGCGACCATGCGCTTTTTCGCCAGCGCTGCATTGAGCTGGTTCACCGTGGCCCGTTCCTTTTGCAGAACCGCCGAGAGCCGGTCGTATTCACCTTTGGAAATGGCCCGACTGTCGATCAACTGGCTGCCACGCCCGAAGTCCAGTTGCGCCAAGCCCAGGTCGGCTTTGGCGGTTTCCAGCAGGGCGGCTTCGACGGCGCTGTCGAGTTGCAGCAACGGTTGCCCGGCCTTGACCTTCTGCCCGGATTCGAATTTGAGTTCAGTGACGGTGCCGGCGACTTCCAGACTCAGCTCGACGCCTTGCAAGGCCTTCAGCGAGCCGACGGTGGGCAGGCGCATCTGCCACGGCCGTTCGGTGGCGCTGGCCACGGCGACGCTGATCGGCGGTTTGGGTTTGGAAAAGCCTTGGATCATGGTGTAGATCGAAAAGGCTTTGTACCCGCCCAATACCAGGACGACCAGCAAGACAACACCCAACATGATCAGCATGCGGCGACGCAGCATATTTTCCAGTTCCTTGGATAAATCAGGTGAGACAGTCGGGCACATTACTCCGAGTCAGGTGCGGATTCCAACTGGCAGTTTTTGCAGGGTATGAAGGGAAACCTGTGGCGAGGGGGCTTGCCCCCGTTCGGCGGCGCAGCCGTCGTCAAACCTGCAATCCCGGTATCACTGAATGTAGATGGGGTCGCTGCGCAACCCACCGGGGGCAAGCCCCCTCGCCACAGGTAAGGCGTTATCTTTGAGAGGGGGTTATGCCATCAAGTGCAGATGGTTGTCCCAAAGCCCCGCCGGCAGATCCAGCGGTTTGGCCAGCAGTTCATCCTGGCGGCAATCGTAGTAACGGCAACGGCCTTGGCCCGAGGTCACGACGAAGCCGTCCTGCACCGCACCGACGCCGGCGCAATCGGGCAATGGGGCGTCGAGGCGCACTTCGCCGCTGTCCAGGTCCCAGATGAAGAACCTGTTGCCGCGCGGCGCGGTCAGTGCCACCAGGCGCAGCTCGCTGTGCACGGCGACGCTGGCGGTGTAGTGCCCCATCGACTGCAACTGATGATCCGGCACCGGGAACGCCACGAACGGCTGGCCCGGACGCTTGATCGCCAGCAGCTCCGAACGCTCGTGGGACACGCCCATGAACTGCTGACCAGCAACGATGGTACCGTCGCTGGCAATCCCCAGATGGCGCACGCTGTTCATTTGCTGGGCGAGAGTTTCCTTGCTCAGCAGGGTGCCGTCGCGCTGCATCAGCACCAGGCTCGGTTCCATGGCGTTGAGGTTCATGTCGACGCGGCTTTCCGCCTCGGTACGAATCCCGCCGTTGGCCACCACCAGGGTTTCGCCATCGGGCATCCACGACACCTGATGCGGCCCCAGGCCATGGGTGGAAATCTCGCCGCTGTGCACCAGCCGCTCGCCTTCGAACCTGTACACCCCAAGCAGGCCGCGACCCGGATCGGTGGTGTCGTTCTCGGTGGCGTACAGGTACTCACCGTCCTTGTGCACCACCGCGTGGCCGTAGAAGTGCCGGTTCGGCTGCGACGTCACGGTTTGCAGCAAGGCCCCGTCACGCAGGTCGATCAGGTAGCTTTCGGTGCCCGGGCGGCGGGCGACGAACAGCGCGATCGGCAGCGTCGGGTGGTTGATGATGTCGTGACAGCGTTGGCCGACCTCGGTGGCGAACACCCGGGTGCCGTCCAGCCGATAGCCGACGGCGTAGTGCCTGCCATCGGTGTCATCTCGCGCCGAGAGCAACAGTGGGCTCTGATCCTTGCGCTTGAACAGCGTCCAGCCGCCCAGTGTCACTGCTCCCAGCAGCAAACTACCTAAAGTCAGAGCCTGGCGTCGCAGCATGGCACTTGCCCTCATCAGTCACCGTCGTTGGCGTTGAAGCCCAGTTGAATGCCCAGCGCTTTGGCCAGTTCGCCTTCGTGCAGGCGATGGACGACGTTGAGGCTGTCGTAGAGGTCGTTGAGTTGCTGGCGACCAGCGTCGTCGGCGAGCATTTCGGTCAGCGAGCGCTGAGTGCTGCCGAACAGTTCCAGCGACGCGGCGTAGGCGGCGTCGATTTTGTCTGCCAACGGTTTCTGCTCGGCCGGCAACAGACCGCGCAGGCCTTTGTTGTCGACGCCTTCCCAGACGGTTTTGGCCGCGGCAAGGCTGGCTTCCAGCGCGGTCAGCGACGACTGGCTGCGCCATGCATCCGCCTGGAACGGCTGCGGCACACCCTTGCTCTGGCGGCCCATCGGCGTGCCGAGTTTTTTCTTCAGGGTGTCGAGGGCGGTGACCTGCACACGCAGCAGATCGGCGATCGCTTCGTGGGAGTCGGCGTAGCGCTGGTTAGGGAACTTGCTCATCTGCGCGAGCATGCCGTCGGTGTTGTTCCAGCTTTGCAGAATCTCTTCGGCCAGTTGCTTCTGACGCTCGCCGATGGCGATCAGCAGTGGGCAGTATTTGGCTTTTTGTTCAGCGTTGGCGACGTCCGGCTTTTCATCGAACAGGATGTATTCGTAAGCCGACAGGCCCTGAACCACCACGCTCGATTTGGCCAGGGCGGCGGCATCGATCTGCGGCTGGGCGACGACCAGTTGCTCGACCTGACGGCCGACGAGGTTCTTCTTGTCCGGCCAGAACTGCACCTGCCACGAACGGTTGCCCTCGGCCAGCGGCCCGATCAGCAGCGGTTGCAGCTCGGCCCAGGCTTTCTGCGCATGCAGGAAGTCGGCGCGGGCGGTTTCCAGGGTTTCCTTGCCCTGGCAGTAGGCGAGGGCGCTGACGGCCAGTTGCTTGTCGGCTTCGACCCAACGGGTGTAGGTCGGCAGGATCACCGATTTGGCGATGGCCGCCGAGGTGACTGCTTGCGGATCCTGCGGCGAGCAGGCGCCGAGGGCGAGCGCGGCAAGGCTGGTGAACAACAACTTGGGACGGAACATGTCGGGCTCCCGATTCTTTTAAGTGTTTAAAGTGAGTTCAAGAACGCCAGCAGCGCGGCACGCTGTTCGGCGTTGAAAGACAAAACCTGTTGCTGCGCCTTCTGCGCTTCGCCGCCATGCCAGAGCACGGCTTCGAGCAGATTGCGGGCGCGGCCGTCATGCAGAAACTGAGTGTGGCCACTGACCGCCTGCGTCAGGCCGATCCCCCACAACGGCGGGGTGCGCCAGTCGCGGCCGGAAGCCTGGAATTCAGTGCGGTTGTCGGCCAGACCGTCGCCCATGTCATGCAGCAGCAGATCGCTGTACGGGCGAATCACTTGATTGGCCAGTTCAGGTTCGGCGGCGTTGGCGGCGGTGGTGTATTGGGGGGTGTGACAGGACTGGCAGCCCGCCTGGAAAAACAGGTTCTTGCCGGCCAGTACGTGTTCGTCGTTGACGCCACGGCGCGCCGGCACCGCGAGGTTGCGGGTGTAGAACAGCACCAGGCGCAGGATGTTGTCGCTGACTTCCGGCTCGCCATCCGGGCCATTGCCGTTGGGCGCCTGTTTGCAGGCGGTTTGCGTGTCGGTGCAGTCATCGAAGGGCCTCAGGCGGGTGGTGAGGCCCATGTCGCCGGAAAACGCGTGAACATTCTGCTGATTGAGATTCGGTTGCCCGGCTTTCCAGCCAAATCGACCGATGACGGTTTTCTGTAGCTCATCGTCCCAGACCCGATTCGGCCGGCCATTGATGCCGTTGTTTGCCTTGGCCTGCGCGGCGGCGTTGGCGAGGATCGCCTCTTGCGGGATGGCTTCGAGCAGGCCGAGGCCGATCATCGGCGGCGCGACACGGGCCGAGAAGCGCGTGTCCGGGTGCATCGGGCCGTAGCCCAATTGCGTGAATTGCAGAACCGGTTTGCGCAGCTCCACTTCGGTGCCGTCCTTGAAGCGGATCGGCAGCGGGGTGTACTCGACGCGCACCTTGCCTTCCGGCGTGACCCCGGGCACCGCCATGTCCTGAAACTGGCCGCCGTAGACCGGCTCCGGCACTACGCCGACTTGCTCGATGACTTTGACATAGGCCGGCGAATCGGGAATCGACAGGCGCACCAGCATCGACACTGCGTTCGCCGCATCCGGTGCTGGCGGGTGGCCGCGACCGTCCTTGATGTGGCAGTTCTGGCAGGCGTTGGTGTTGAACAACGGACCGAGGCCATCGCGGGCGGTGGTGGTCGACGGTGCGATCACCCAGGGGCTGCGGAAGAAGCTGTTGCCGACACTGAAATCGACCCGGCGCGACGGCGGCAGATTGGCCGAAGGCAGGGAGAATGCATTCTGATCGGTCTTGCGCACGGTCGCCGCGCCGCCCGAACGCGCTTCACCGGGCTCAGCCTTGGTAAAGCGCGGGGCGTCATCGCAGGCACTCAGGCCCAGGGCCAGAATCAGTGCGGACAAGCGAAGAGGCAGCGAGGGCATCAGACATCCTGCGAAGGGGCGAAAACAAAGGCGCAAAGTCTAACAGGGCGAGGGAGTTTGAATAAGAGGAATTATCGTTTGCTTGATATGGAACAACTCTGAAGGCCCCTGCAAATCCTCTGTAGGAGCTGCCGCAGGCTGCGATCTTTTGATCTTGATCTTAAAAAGCAAAATCAAAAGATCGCAGCCTGCGGCAGCTCCTACATGGGAATGTGTTTGGCAGGCATGAAAAAGGCGACCCCAAGGTCGCCTTCTTGTGCAGCCAGCGTTGATCAGAACTCGTGATCAGCGTTGTCCGGGTTCAGGTCGCTGATGCCCAGTTTGCCGGCAGCGGCTTCGATCGAACCGGTCTGCTTGACCAGGGATGCGATGGCGTCGCGAACGATCTGGTTGCCGGCGGTGTTGCCGGCAGCGATCAACTGGTCGTAGTGCTCACCCTTGTTGGCGTGATCGACCATGACCTGGATCTTGGCTTCGGTAGCGGCCAGATCGGCTTTCAGCGTGGTGTCGGCAGCCGGGTCGGCCTTGGCCACCAGCGACGACAGGCTGGCGCCGGTCATCTTGGTGCCGTCAACACGGGTGTACTCGCCCAGGTACACGTTACGAATGCCTTTGGCGTCGTAGAAGTGCGAGTTGTGGGTGTTGTCGCTGAAGCAATCCTGTTCGTCTTCCGGCGAGTTGGCTTCCAGGGAAACCTTCATGCGCTCGCCCGCCAGTTCACCCAGGGACAGGCTGCCCATGCCGAACAGCATTTTGCGCAGACCGCTTTCAGCCGGTTCGGCTTCCAGGGTGGCACGGTAGTTGTCGGCGACGTTCGGCTTCCAGTTGCCGACCATTTCTTCCAGGTCGCTGACCAGCAGCTGGGTCACGGCTTTCAGGTAGGCACGGCGACGATCGTTGTGACCGCCGGTGGCGCCTGCGCCTTCCAGGTAGTCCGAAGCCGGACGGTTGCCGGCGCCCGGGCCGGTGCCGTTCAGGTCCTGGCCCCAGAGCAGGAATTCTATGGCGTGGTAGCCGGTGGCGACGTTGGCTTCGGAACCGCCCAGCTCGTTGAGGCTGGCGAGTTTTTCCGGGGTGATGTCTTTCACGTCGACCTTGTCTTCGCCGACCTGGACTTCAGTGTTGGCGATGATGTTGGCGGTGGCACCCGGGTTACCCAGTGCGTGTTCGTAGGATTTGTCGACGTAGTCGATCAGGCCTTCGTCCAGCGGCCAGGCGTTCACCTGACCTTCCCAGTCGTCGATGATGGTGTTGCCGAAGCGGAATACTTCGCTCTGCAGGTAAGGCACGCGCGCGGCGACCCAGGCAGCCTTGGCGGCTTTCAGGGTGTCGGCGTTCGGCTTGGCGAGGAACGCGTCGACGGCGGTTTGCAGGGTTTTCGCGGTAGATTCGGCATCGCTGTAGACGGCGAAGACCATGTCGGCGTAGTGCGCGACCACAGCCTTGGCGGCGGCTTCATCGACTTTACCGGCAGCGGCAGGTGCTGCTGCAGCGGCGGTGCTGGCGGCCGGAGTCGGCGCGGCCGGGGCGGCTGCCTTCTCTTTGCCTTCGCCGCAACCGGCGAGGGAAATAGCGATGGCCAGCAGACTGGCGGTAGCCAGAGGCATACGAATCATGGCGAACATCCTGCTTCGGTAATTGAATGGACAGGGCGCGGGTGCGCAAAGCTGCGACATAATGCAAATCTTTCGCATTATGTGTAAAGGGCTGTGGCTGGAAATATTTCTTATTTACGCGATCTTTGGCTTTTATAAAATAGCCGCGTTACTGCGCTGGGCCTGCTTGAGATAGGCGCTCAGTTCCCGGGCAGGCAGCGGCTTGCTGTAGTGGTAACCCTGACCTTCGTGACAGCCTTCGGAGATGATGTAGGACTCTTGTTCGGCGGTTTCCACGCCCTCGGCGATCACCTGCATGCCCAGGCTTTTGCCCAGTTGAATGATCGCGCGAACGATGGTTGCATCGTCGTCGTCATCCAGCAGGTCCTGCACGAAGCTCTTGTCGATCTTGATCTTGTCCAGCGGCAGGCTTTTCAGATAGCTCAGCGATGAATAACCGGTGCCGAAGTCGTCGATGGCGATCAGCGCCCCGGAACGGCGCAGGCTCAGCAGATGCTGGGCGGCGGTGCTGATGTCTTCCATCAGGCCGGTTTCGGTGACTTCCAGCTCCAGGCTGCGTGGCGGTAAACGGTAGATCTGCAGCAGGTTGTTGACCACCCGCGGCAACTCGGCATGGTGCAGTTGCACGGTGGACAGGTTGACCGCCATGCGCAGATCCACGAAGCCTTGATCGTGCCATTCGCGCAATTGCTTGCAGGCCTGATCGAGCACCCATTCGCCGATGGCGATGATCGTGCCGTTCTGCTCGGCCAGCGGGATGAACAGGTCCGGCGGCACCAGGCCGTGTTCCGGGTGTTGCCAGCGGATCAATGCCTCGACTCCGACCACGCGGTGATCGCGATAGCTGATCTGCGGCTGATAGACCAGATAGAACTGGTCGCGAATCAATGCGTCGCGCAGGTCTTTTTCCAGTTCGCGGCGCCGACGCATCTCGCTGTCGACGCTGGCGATGTAGAACTGATAGCGGTTGCGCGAGCGGGTCTTGGCCAGCGTCATGGTCTGCTCGGCCTTCTGCAACAGCTTCTCGGTGCTGTCGCCATCCTCAGGGAACAGGGTGATGCCGATGGTCGCGCGCAGGCGGATTTCCTGATGGTCGAGGGCAAACGCCGCTTCCAGATCATCGAGGATGCTCTGCGCCAGTTCCGCCGCTTCGTAAGGCTGTTCGATATCCGCCTGCACCAGGGCGAACTGATCGCCACCCAGACGGGCGAGGGCGCCAAGGCGGCCACTGTGGGCACGCAGGCGATCGGCCAGTGCCAGCAGCAACTGGTCGCCGGTCTGGTAGCTGAACTGTTCGTTGATCCCTTTGAAATCATCCAGGCCCACACACAACACCGCGACCCGGCGTTGCAGCTTGCCGGCGTCGACCAGAATCTTGTCCAGTTGCTGCTGCAGTTGCTGGCGGTTTGGCAGGCCGGTGAGGAAGTCGTACTGCGCCATGCGCAGCAGGCTGTTTTCTGCTTCGTGGCGCAGGTGGGTATTGCGCTCGATCGATTCGAGCAACTGGTTGGCGGTGTTGATCCAGATCCCGAGTTCGTTTTTCTCGTGGCCCTTGATCTGCGGAATCTTGTGTTCGCTGGGGCGATCCGGATTGATTTCGGTCAGGTGCTCGATGATCCGCGACAGCGGTCTGGTCAGCAGCCAGTGATAGACCAGATACAGCACCAGGCCCATGGCCAGGGCGCGCAGCACACCGGAAATGAAAATGATCACCGAACTGACGATGAAACTCTCGCCGTAGGTGGCGGTGTCGAGGGTGATGCTCAGGTCGCCGTAATACTCGCTATAGGGGCCGCGACCGACCAATTGTGTGGTGAAGGTGCGTTCCTGGCCGAGGATCAGGTCGGTCAGCCAACGGCTGTTGGAATGCTGCAACTCACGGGACTTTTGCGCGAGCATCGCTTCGTTGGGATGGCCGATGGAGGCCTGGCGCACGGCGTCGTCCTGGAACAGGCCTTCGATCACCTGCATGCCCATTTCCCGGTCCAGGCTGTAGACAGCCTGAGTGGACGGGTCGCGGAACATGTCGAGGATCCGTTGGGCGTCGCCGGCCACGGCCTGGCGGGTCTTGTAAGCGTCGAAGACGATCTGGGCGCAGCTCAAGACCACGCCGACGATCAATGCCGAAAGGAGCACGACCCGGAGCAACTTCACCGACAAGCTGTTCTTGAGTTCCAGCTTCAAAGGGTTATTCCTTGTTCCGTGCGGGTAGCGTCAGGTTGCCATGAGTATTGGCAATCCGGTGTTGGCAGTCAAAGGGACAATCAACCCCAGGGATAATTGCCCGTGGCGTTGGCCGAAATGCAGCTGTCTGGAGTTTTCACCCTGATTGTACTGTGTCGGTAGTTTGAGCCTGCAACTTGAGGGGAACGGGACAATTTTTCCTCTGTTTGATGTTAGCCCGCCACGGCCTGGCGGCAATAGATCGAAGGCTGCTTTCGTAGCAGGAAACACGCTACCCACTGTAGGCGCTGCCGGAGGCTGCGATCTTTTGACGTAGCCTTTAAAAACAAGATCAAAAGATCGCAGCCTGCGGCAGCTCCTACATAAATCAAAGGCATTAAAAAACCCGGCAATGCCGGGTTTTTTGTCTGGCGCGCAGCTTAAGCGGTGAAGGTTTTGCCTTCGAACTGCTCAGCAACGAACTTCCAGTTGACCAGGTTCCAGAACGCTTCAACGTACTTCGGACGCAGGTTGCGGTAGTCGATGTAGTAAGCGTGTTCCCAGACGTCGCAGGTCAGCAGCGGGGTGTCGCCGCTGGTCAGCGGGTTGCCGGCGCCGATGGTGCTGGCCAGAGCCAGGGAACCGTCAGCCTTTTTCACCAGCCAGCCCCAGCCGGAACCGAAGGTGCCGATCGAGGTTTTGCTGAACTCTTCCTTGAACTTGTCGAACGAACCGAAAGCAGCGTTGATGGCTTCAGCCAGTGCGCCGGTTGGTTGACCGCCGGCGTTTGGCGCCAGGCAGTTCCAGTAGAAAGTGTGGTTCCAGACCTGAGCGGCGTTGTTGAAGATGCCGCCCGAGGAAGTCTTGACGATCTCTTCCAGGGTCTTGCCTTCGAACTCGGTGCCTGGCACCAGGTTGTTCAGGTTCACGACATAGGTGTTGTGGTGCTTGTCGTGGTGAAATTCCAGGGTTTCCTTGGAAATGTGCGGCTGCAGGGCATCGTGTGCGTAAGGCAGCGGCGGCAATTCGAAAGCCATGATGATTCTCCTAATCAGGTCTGTTGCGGTGAGCGCAAGGCCGATCACGGGCGGCCAGAAATGCACCGACGAGTTTTTACTCTTTGCGGCGCAGGGTTCGGATCATAGCACCGGGGTTACGGCTTAACCACGCAACAACTGTGTGGGATAGAGGTTCCAGAGCCTTTTGGAATAAATCAGTTGGCGATAATCAATTGGCCCGCCACCGTGAACATCATCAACGCCACCACCAGATCAAGAATCCGCCAGGTACTCGGCCGAGCCAGCCACGGCGCAAGCCATGCCGCACCGAGGGCGAGGGTGAAGAACCACAGCAGCGAAGCACTCGCCGCGCCTACCACGTAGGCCCCCGGCACCGACTGTTGCGCACCGAGGGAGCCGATCAGCAATACCGTGTCGAGATACACGTGCGGATTGAGCAACGTCACTGCCAACGCACTGAGCATTACCGCCCGCAGCGAGCGCACGGTCTGATTCTCGCCCTGATCCAGACTCTGTTTCGAGAATGCCCGGCGCAGTGCCTGGCTGCCATACCAGATCAGAAAGACTGCACCGCCCCAGCGCGCCACTGCCAGCAATGTCGGGTTCTGCGCCAGCACGGTGGCCAGACCAAACACTCCGGCGGCTACCAGCAGCGCATCGCAGGCCACGCACAGCGCGGCGACCGGCAGGTGATGTTCGCGACGCAGGCTCTGGGCCAATACAAAGGCGTTCTGCGTGCCGATCGCCATGATCAGCCCCAAGGCCACCAGCAGCCCGTTCACATAGCTTTGCCACATAAAGCGTTACTCCGCGTTGGCTGCGAGTTCGCGCAGCACATGCATGGCGCGTTCGGCGTCGGCCTGACCGACAAACAAATGATCGTGGTAGTAGCCGGCGATCACGTTGCAACTGATTCCGGCCTTGCCCAGTGCCGTGGCGAACGCGGCGGTGAGGCCGACTGCTTCCAGGGCCGAATGCACGTTCAGGGTGATCCACGCCGCTACATAGTCGAAGCTCAAACCGGCCTGTTCGGCGTGGGCGCGTTCAAGGATCACGGTCAGGCCTTCCTGTTCACGGAAGCTGCCGACAATCTCCAGACCGCTCGGCAACTGGCTGTCGCGCAGGGTGCAGAACACGTATTCGCCGGCGTTGAGCTGCGGGCTCATGCTGCGCAGCAACGTCGTGAGAGAGGTTTCGCCAGCCATTGGGTAGTCCTTGATAAAGAGTGCTTGCTGGCTATTCTCCGGTCGGAAGCTGTATAAGGAAAACGAATAGTCCTGATCGCTCATTAGGAAAACTGATGTTCGACTACAAATTGCTTTCCGCTCTGGCCGCCGTGGTCGAACAAGCTGGATTCGAACGCGCTGCGCAGGTTCTGGGCCTTTCGCAATCGGCGATTTCCCAGCGGATCAAACTGCTGGAAGCGCGGGTCGGCCAACCGGTGCTGGTACGCGGCACGCCGCCGTCGCCGACTGAGATTGGCCGGCGCCTGCTCAACCATGTGCAGCAGGTGCGCCTGCTCGAACGCGACTTGCAGACTCTGGTGCCGGCGCTCGACGAAGAAGGCCTGCCGGAACGCCTGCGCATTGCGCTCAATGCCGACAGCCTCGCCACCTGGTGGGCCGAAGCCGTGGGCGCTTTTTGCGCCGAGCAGCATTTATTGCTGGATCTGGTGGTGGAGGATCAAACCGTCGGCCTCAAGCGCATGCGTGCCGGGGAAGTGGCGGCGTGTGTCTGTGCCAGCGAACGCCCGGTGGCCGGCGCGCGCAGCGTGTTGCTCGGGGCGATGCGCTACCGGGCGCTGGCCAGCCCGGCGTTCATCGCGCGGCATTTCCCTGATGGCGTACGCGCCGAGCAGTTGCCGCGCACCCCGGCGCTGGTGTTCGGGCCGGATGATTTTCTCCAGCATCGTTACCTCGCATCCCTCGGCGTCGATGGCGGATTCGAGCACCATTTGTGCCCGTCCTCCGAAGGTTTTGTGCGCCTGACCGAAGCCGGGTTCGGCTGGGGACTGGTGCCGGAACTGCAAGTGCGCGATCAGTTGCAGCGCGGCGTGTTGCGCGAACTGTTGCCAGATAAACCGATCGATGTGCCGTTGTACTGGCATCATTGGCGCAATGGCGGTCAGCTGCTGGGGTTGCTGACCGAGCAACTGGTACGTTCATCACCACGATGGCTGGTGCCCTGGAAGCAGCCATAAGCGTCAAGCTGCAAGCGGCAAGTAAAGCGCTGCGCACCGTTTTAAACTTGCAGCTAGAGGCTTGACGCTCGCAGCTGCTTTTTTGTTGGAGTTTTGCATGAAAATTCTGGTCACCGGCGCAAGCGGCTTCATTGGCGGACGCTTTGCGCGTTTTGCCCTTGAGCAGGGCCTGGACGTGCGGGTCAACGGTCGCCGGGCCGAAAGCGTCGAGCATCTGGTGCGCCGTGGTGCCGAGTTCGTTCCGGGCGACCTCACCGATGCGGATCTGGTGCGCGACCTCTGCACCGACGTCGAAGCGGTGGTCCACTGTGCCGGTGCCGTCGGCTTGTGGGGGCGTTATCAGGACTTTCATCAGGGCAACGTGCAGGTCACCGAAAACGTCGTTGAAGCCTGCCTCAAGCAGCGCGTGCGGCGACTGGTGCATCTGTCGTCACCGTCGATCTACTTCGATGGCCGCGATCACCTCGGCCTGACCGAAGAACAAGTGCCCAAGCGTTTTAAACATCAGTACGCCGCGACCAAGTACCTGGCCGAGCAAAAGGTCTTCGGCGCGCAGGAATTTGGTCTGGAAACCATTGCCCTGCGCCCGCGTTTTGTCACCGGCGCTGGCGACATGAGCATCTTCCCGCGTCTGCTGAACATGCAGCGCAAGGGTCGTCTGGCGATCATCGGCGACGGCTTGAACAAGGTCGATTTCACCAGCGTGCAGAACCTCAACGAAGCGCTGCTCAGCAGTCTGCTGGCGGCCGGTTCGGCGCTGGGCAAGGCCTACAACATCAGCAATGGCGCGCCGGTGCCGTTGTGGGATGTGGTCAATTACGTGATGCGCAAAATGGAAGTGCCGCAGATCACCCGATATCGCTCGTATGGTCTGGCCTACAGCGTTGCGGCACTCAACGAAGGCGCGTGCAAACTCTGGCCGGGGCGTCCGGAGCCGACGCTGTCGCGGCTGGGCATGCAGGTCATGAAGAAAAATTTCACCCTCGACATCAGCCGCGCCCGGCATTATCTGGACTACGATCCGAAAGTCAGCCTGTGGTCGGCCCTCGATGAGTTCTGCGGTTGGTGGAAAGCTCAGGACATCCGTTGATACAAGTCGGTCGGCCGGCAATGAACCGCACTGCCGCTTGAGGGTCAATCCCTGCGGCTGCGGCGGTTATACTTCGCAGCATTTAGCCATCACCGCGTTCCACAAAGGTTGCCTCAATGTCCATGCGTAACGATGCCAACGACGATTTCGACGATGTACCGAGCCTGCGGGCCGACACCTTTGACGACGATGACATTCCGCCCAGCGCCCGCACCTCCGTGCATTCGCGCACGCCGCCAGTGGTCAAGGTCAAGGCCGCGAGTACCGGGCCGCTGTGGGCACTGGTCGGCGCGTTGTTCTTTGCCTTCATCGGTCTGGCCTGGTGGAGTTTCCAGCAGATTTCGCTGATGGAGCAGCAGTTGGTCGCGACCCAGGAAAGCTTTGCGCGCATCAGCGAGGAAGCGGCGGGGCGCTTGCAGGACATTTCCGGCAAGGTGGTGGCCAGTCAGAGCAACGTCACCAGCGACAGCGAAGCGTTGAAGCTGCAGATCAAACAGCTGGAAGACAAGCTGGTGGATCAGAGCAAGCAGCAACAGGGCGTGGTCGGTCAGGCCAGCGATCTGGACAAGCGCCTGGCGCAGATGACCGCACAGACCACTGAACAGCAGAACGCCAACAGCCAGTTGCAGGCTCAGGTCAAAGCCTTGAGCGCCGAACTGGCGACCCTCAAAAGCGCCCCGGCCGACACCGGCAAGGTCGACGCCCAGCTCAAGAGTTATGACGCCCAGCTGAAAAGCCTCGGTGCTGATATCACCGCGCTGAAAAAGCAGGGCAACCCGAGCGCGGCGATCGAGCGTCTGGAGCAGGAAATCGTGGTCCTCAAAAGCGAGCAGGACAACCGTCCGGCAACGCCACAGGGTGGCGGCAATACCGCCGAGTTTGATGCGTTCCGTGGCCAGATGACCCGCAACCTCAACACCCTGCAGGCGCAGATCCAGAACCTGCAGCAACAGATCAACGCCCGGCCATAGAACCCGAGTCAGCAACACCTGTGGTGGAAATATCTTTGTGGTGAAGATAGCTCTGTTGTGAAGATGATTCTGTGGTGAGGGGGCTTGCCCCCGTTGGGCTGCGAAGCAGACCCGGTTCGGCAAAATACGGTCTGGCTCAAGAATGCCGGGGCGTGCTGCGCACTCCAACGGGGCCAAGCCCCCTCGCCACAGACATCTGGTGCAATCTTTCCAAACGCGCTGAATATCCATACATCCCCCCAAGCCGTCTACGCTCTTGAAACACCAACAAGAACGAGGGATGCGTTATGGGGTTTCTGCATAAAGTGGCGTGGCTCGGTGTGATGCTGCTTGTGGGGGCAGGGCAGGTCAATGCCGCCACCACACAAAAGGACGACAGCAAGGCTGCCATCGCCTTGCTGGAAAAGGCCCTGGCCTATTACCACGACAACGGCGACAAGGCCTTCGCTGCGTTCAGCCGTCAGGGTGAGTTCGTCGACAAGGATCGCTACGTGTTCGTGGTCGACACCAAGGGCGTGATGCTCGCCAGTGGCGGGCCATCCTCTGCCTTGATCGGTCGCGATGTCAGCGAAGTGCTCGGGCCGGATCTGCAAAAGGCCTTCAAGGACGCGTTGCTGGTGCCCGAAGGCAATGGCATCCAGCAAGCCGAATACCGTTGGCAGAATTGGGCGGACGGCAAGGTCGAGCGCAAGCATGTCTACTATCAGCGCATCGGCCAGCGGATCCTCGCGGTCGGGTATTACTTGCCACGGGCTTCGGCGGAGCAGGCCAAAACCTTGCTCGACAAGGCTGCGACTGACTTGGGCAAAAACGAGAAAGGCACGCTGACGGCAATCAACTCGCTCAAGGGCGGTTATCTGCAGGATGACCTGTACGTGTTCGTGGTCGATCTGGACACCCAGCGCTATGTTGCCCACGGCACCAACCTGCGGCTGATCAACACCGATTTCAGCAAGATCAAGGACCCGGAGGGTAAACCGGTGGGCGAGCCGATTCTGGCGCTGGTCGCCAAACAGGATGACGGCGAATACGAATACCGCTGGAAAAACCCGGTGACCGGCAAGGTCGAAGACAAGCATGCCTACCTGAAGAAGGTCGGGCATTTTCTGGTGGCGGCGGGTTACTACAGCCCTTGAGTGAACGGCCTTTGCAGGAGTGAGCCTGCTCGCGATGAGGGTGTGTCAGTCGACACCACTGTTCGATGACACACCCTCATCGCGAGCAGGCTCACTCCTACAGGGGATCGCGGTGTTGCTTTTATTTGGCGCCGTGCTCCCGCCCGCGCAGCAGGTTGTTCGGCATCGCGATCGCCGCCGCCAGCCCCAGCAGCGACACCGCGGTACTCACCCACAGCAGATGCCGGAACGTCACCGAAAGCTCGGCGCGCAAGGCGTTCTGTGCATCCCCGGGGGCCGCGTTCAAACCGTCCAGCAGCACGTTGCCCGAATGGCCCTCGCTGATCAGCGAACTGCTCGCCAGATGGGCGAAACTCGAATCCTGCAACAAGGCCAGCAACAGCGCCGACATCAACGCCACACCCACCGCGCCGCCCAGTGAGCGGAACAGATTGGTGGTGCTGGTGGCCACGCCGATGTCGCGTTGTTCCACCGAGTTTTGTGTACCGACCAGCGACGTCGGGAACTGCATGCCGCCAGCGATGCCGCTGAGCAACATGAACAAACCACTGAGCAACGTCGCCTCGGGTGGACTGAACGCCATGCCGAGAATCGAGATCGGCATCAAGGTCGCCCCGGTCAGGATCTGCGGCTTGTAGCGCCCGGTGATTGAGGTGCGCCGGCCGGCGAAATAGGCACCGATCGGCAAGCCCATGGCCAACGGCAACAGGTGTAACGCGGCACTGTCGGCCCCGGCGCCGGTGACGCTCTGGAAGCGCAGCGGCATCAGCACGATCAGCGAGATCGCCTGGAAACTGGTGAAGAAAATCGTGCACCAGCACAGCAGTGCATTGCGGTTGGTGAACAAGTGCATCGGTAGCAAAGGCTCGCGCGCCCGGCGTTCATGCCAGACGAACACCGCCAGCACCAGCACTGCACAGGCGAACAGTCCCAGCACTTCGCTGCTGCGCCACGAATGGCCCTGACCGACCTGGGTGATGCCCAGCAGCAATGCGGTCAGGCCGATGATCATCAGCAGGGTGCCAAGGTAGTCGATGATCGGTTTGCGCTGCGGAATCGGCAGCCCGCGCAGGTTGCGTCGCGCCACCCAATACGCGCCAAGCCCCAGCGGCAGGTTGATCAGAAACACCCAGCGCCACGACAGGTATTCGGTCATGTAGCCGCCGAGCACCGGCCCGGCGACACTGGCGACTGCGTACATGCTGCTGAAGTAACCCTGATAACGCCCACGTTCGCGGGGCGGGACGATGTCGCCGATGATCGCCTGGCTGACCGAAATCATCCCGCCGGCGCCGATGCCCTGGAGAATCCGCGCCAGCACCAGTTGTTCCATGCTCTGCGCCATGCCGCAGAACAGCGAGGCGAGGGTGAACAGGCCCATGCCGAACAACATCAGTTTGCGTCGCCCGTACAGATCCCCGAGCTTGCCGTAGATCGGCACCGCCACGGTCATTGCCACCATGTAGCCGGAAATCACCCAGGCCAGCAGGCTGACGTCCTTGAATTGTGCGGAGATGGCGGGCATCGACACGGCGACGATGGTCTGGTCCAGCGCGCCGAGAAAGATCGCCAGCATCAGCGCGACCAGCACGCTGCGAATGGCCGGTTTGGGCGTTTCAGGGTGATTGAGGTTGGTCACGGGCGGAACCTGCGGGCAGTGAGAGTCCCGCAAGTCGTCAGGCGAGCGGGGATGCTCGCCAGTGTAAGTCGATAGCAGGCTATTCGATAGCCTCATACGGAAGTCCGACGTAATTTTCTGCAATGGTTTTTCTGCCGGCTTCGGAGCTGACGAAATAGTCCAGCTCCGAGGCGCTTATCCGTTGGCTGAAGTCATCATGCTCCTCGAAACGGTGCAGCATCGAGGTCATCCACCAGGAAAACCGTTCGGCTTTCCATACGCGACGCAGGCAGATTTCCGAGTACTTCTCCAGCAGATCGGTGCGGCCCTCGCGATAGACCTTCAACAGAATATTGAACAGCGTACTGACATCGCTGGCGGCCAGGTTCAGGCCCTTGGCGCCGGTGGGCGGAACAATGTGCGCGGCATCACCGAGCAGAAACATCCGCCCGTACTGCATCGGTTCGACGACGAAACTGCGCAGCGGCGCGATGCTTTTTTCAATCGACGGGCCGGTGACCAGTTTCTTGGCAAGCGCGGCGGGCAAGCGTGTTTTGAGTTCATCCCAAAAGCGCTGATCAGACCAGTCTGCGACGTTTTCTTCGGCCGGCACCTGCAGGTAGTAACGGGTACGCGTGGCCGAACGCATGCTGCACAGGGCAAAGCCGCGTTCATGGCGGGCGTAGACCAGTTCCTCGTGCACCGGCGGGGTGTCGGCGAGAATCCCCAGCCAGCCGAACGGATAGACCCGTTCGAAAATCTTCAGGCAGTCCTCGGGAATCGACTGCCGGGCCACGCCGTGAAAACCGTCGCAACCGGCGATGTAGTCGCAATCGAGGCGCCAGGTTTCACCGTCCTTTTCGAAGGTGACAAACGCCTCGTCGCTTTTCATGCCGTGCGGAACGACATGGCTCGCCGCGTAAATCGTCGGCGCACCGGCCTCCCGACGAGCGGCCATCAGGTCACGAGTGACTTCGGTCTGGCCGTAAACCATGACGGTTTTTCCGCCGGTCAAACCCTGCAGATCGATGTGGGCCAGACGCCCGTCCAATGCCAGATCGAAGCCGCTGTGCACCAACCCTTCGGCGTCCATCCGCGCGCCCACGCCGGCCTGGCGCAACAGCTCTACCATGCCTTGTTCAAGCACGCCGGCGCGAATTCGCCCAAGCACGTATTCGGGTGTCTGGCGTTCAAGAATCAGGGTGTCGATGCCAGCGTTATGCAGCAACTGGCCGAGGAGCAATCCGGAGGGACCGGCGCCAATGATGGCGACTTGGGTTTTCAGCGTTTTCAGCGTTTTCATTGTTTTTATGACTCGCAAGCTTCACGCGGGATCAACCGGTGAATGATTTTTATGGATCGAGTGCTTGCATTTTTCCCTCGCGGGTCTGTCAATTGAAGGTGAAAACTGAGCCGATACCTGTACATTCTGCCAATCGGTGCGATTATCGCCCGCAACCTCGAGGCCTGGATTGAAGTGATGAACAAGCCTGACCTGCCTTCGATTCCGGTGTTCAAGCTCTACGGTGAAAGCCTGGACTGGCCGACCCCTGACTTGCTGCACTGTGAAACCATTTCCAAACGCAGCCGCGAACATCAATGGGAAATCAAACCCCACCGCCACGCCGATTTGTGCCAGTTGCTCTTCGTCTTCAAAGGTCAGGCAGAGCTTGAAATCGAAGGTCAACGCACGCAGCTCAACGAACCCGCCATCCAGGTCCTGCCACCGTTGTCGGTGCATGGCTTTCGTTTTTCCGAGGACGTCGAAGGCTTTGTCGTCACCCTCGCCAATCCGTTGATCAACCACCTGCAGGCGCAACTGGGCAATTCAGTCCACGCCCTGGCCCAGGTCGGGCACTACCCGGCGGGCAAGGATGCGGAGTACCTGCACAGTCTGTTTTGCGCGTTGCAGGCCGAGTACAACGGCCATCAACCTGCGCGGGAAATGCTCATGCATTCGCTGGTCAGCGTGATCATGGTCTGGGTCAGCCGTCAGGCGATCGTGCGTCATAACGCCAGCCAGCGGCCGCAACGCCAGCGCGAGTACCTCAACGGTTTCATTCAATTGGTGGAGGAGACGTACCGCCAGCATGTGAAGGTCGAGGACCTGGCCCATCGCCTGGGCATCTCGGTATCGCACCTCAACGGCACTTGCCGGGAACTGGCAGGGCAGCCGGCGCTGCAGATCATGCACGAACGTCAGTTACTGGAAGCCAAACGTTTGCTGACGTACACCAGCATGACCATTTACGAGATGTCGGAGCTGTTGGGGTTTTCCGATCCGACCAACTTCACGCGCCTGTTCCGGCGCCGGGTGGGGATTTCACCAAAGGCGTTTCGCGACCGGTTGAAGGCCGAGCAATAAGTCAGACACACCCCCTGTAGGCGTGAGCCTGCTCGCGATAACGCCGGGTCAGACATCACCAGGTTGAATGATCCACCGCTATCGCGAGCAGGCTCACTCCTACAAAGGGAAATCAGTGACCGCTCGATCAGCGCAGCGCATTGAGCGTCGCGTTATGCGGAATGCAGCGCTCGAAATTGCAGCTGGCGTATTCGCGGGGCAGTTGTCGCAGCTGCTCGACCCGCCAGGCCGCGGTGCCGTACAGCGCCAGCGTGGCGGCGCAGGTGATGAAAATTGCGAAGTACCTTCTTGTTCTGATGTTCATGGCGTTGACCTCTGAACGCATACCCTGCGGTATTACTTTCAGCATAGGTCAGGTAGAAGCAGCTGCAAGCATCGAGCGGCAAGCGCCAAGATGAATGGCGGCGCAGCTAGCTTGTAGCTTGTGGCTTTGCGCTGGAAACTGCTTCATCCCACGCCGGATTCTCGGGAAACCGCTGCACCAGAAAATCCAGCATGCTGCGCAACGCCGCCGGCATGTGCTTGCGTGAGGCGTACACCGCGTAGATGTTCATCTGCCGTGGCTCGGCATCGGGCAGCAGGCGCACCAGTTCACCGGCATGCACATGCACCCCGGCCTGATAGGTCGGCAACATTGCCACGCCCGCACCGGCCAGGGTGGCGCGCAACAGGGTGCTGGCCTCGTTGGCGCTGATGTTGCCCTGTACCGGCACCGACACCGGTTCACCGTGTTCCTCGAAATGCCACAGGCTTTTGCCGAAGTAGGAGTGGGTCAGGCAGTTGTGCCGGCTCAGGTCCTCGACCCGCTGCGGTGGCGGGTTGTCCCGCAGATAGGCGGGCGCGGCGCAGACCACCGAACGGCACACCGTCAGACGTCGGGCGATCAGGTTCGGGTCCAGGTCATTGCTGGTGCGGATCGCCAGATCGATGCGCTCATCCACCAGGTTCACCGTGCGATCGAGCATCTGCATATCGATGCTGACGCCGGGGTAGCGCTTGACGTACGCCGCCATCGCGTCAGCCAGTTGCGCCTGGCCGAACGAGGTGCTGACGCTGATGCGCAGCAGTCCGCGCGGTGCCTCGTCGGGTTCGCTGACGGCGGCCTGCATGTCGGTCGAGAGTTCGAGCATCTGCCGGCAGCGCGGCAGGATCTCACTGCCGGCGGCGGTCAGGCTCAACTTGCGCGTGGTGCGGTGCATCAGGCGCGCGCCGACCCAGTCCTCCAGCTCCGCCAGATAGCGCGACACCACCGGCCGCGACAGGTCCAGATGATCGGCCGCCGCCGACTGGCTGCCGAGGTCCACCACTGTGACAAACACCCGCATTGCTTGAAGACGATCCATGATTTGCCCGCTTTCAGAAACAAACTATGTTCAAGCATCGCATTTTTTGTACCGAGTCAGGCAACTAAGCTCTGTCCCATCGCCAAACACGGCATTCGGACTACGGAGCAACAGATGATCGGCTTCACTACCCTCAAGCGCGTTTTGCTGGCCACCGCCACCTTCGGTTTCGCGGCCCACGCCGCGGCCGCCAACCTGACCTTGGATGTCTACAACCCTGGCACCCAGGCCATCTTCCCGGTGACCTCGGTGCTGGTCAGCGGCGAAAAAGACGCCATTCTGGTCGACGCACAATTCGGCAAGGCCCAGGCCGAGCAGGTGGTGGAAAAGATCCGCGCCAGCGGCAAGCACCTGACCACCATTTACATCAGCCACGGTGACCCGGATTACTACTTCGGCCTCGACACCCTGACCAAGGCCTTCCCCGACGCCGAGGTGCTGGCTTCGCAGCCGACCGTGGATCACATCAACAAAACCGTCGCCGGCAAACTCGCCTTCTGGGGGCCGAAAATGGGCGCCGACGTACCGGCCAGAACCATCGTGCCGGGCGTGCTCAAGGGCGACAGCCTGATGCTCGAAGGGCAGAAACTGCAGGTGGTCGGCCTTGAAGGCAAGCAGCCGGATCGCAGCTTCGTATGGATTCCGTCGCTCAAGGCCGTGGTCGGTGGCGTCGTGGTGGCCGAGAACATCCATGTGTGGATGGCCGACACCCAGACCGCGCAATCCCACGCCGACTGGCTGCAAACCCTGCATTCGATCGAAACCCTGAAACCGAAAACCGTGGTGCCGGGTCACTACCTGGGCGAGAGCAGCCGTTCGTTGGCCAGCGTGAAATTCACCGCCGACTACATTAAGGCTTTCGACGCCGAAACCGCCAAGGCCAAGGATTCTGCCGCACTGATCGCGGCGATGAAAAAGCGCTACCCGAAACTGGGCGAAGAAAGTTCGCTGGAGCTGAGCGCCAAAGTCGCCAAGGGCGAAATGCAGTGGTGATCAACTGCCTTTGAGATACACCGATTTCTGTGCTGAAAAACTGATGTGTGGCGAGGGAGCTTGCTCCCGCCCGCCTGCGCAGCAGGCGTAAAACCTGCAAATGCGTTGTATCTGAAACAGGCGGGGAGTGCTTCGCCCTCCAACGGGAGCAAGCTCCCTCGCCACAGGGAATACCGCTTCAAGATTAGATTTATGCCGTCGTTGAAACTCTCAAGCCAACTGGAGAATGTCATGAGCAAGATCGCAATCATTGGTGCCACCGGCCGTGCCGGTAGCCAACTGCTGGAAGAAGCCCTGCGTCGCGGCCATAGCGTCACCGCGATCGCTCGCGATACCTCGAAGATCGGCAGCCGTGCCGGTGTGGTCAGCAAGAATGTCGATGTGCTGGATGCGGCGGCGCTGCAAGCCGCAGTGGCCGGTCACGACGTGGTGATCAGCGCCGCGCATTTCGCCACCGTACCCGCCAGCGCCGTGGTCGGGCCGGTGAAGCAGGCAGGTGTGAAGCGTCTGTTGGTGGTCGGCGGCGCCGGTTCGCTGTTGCTGCCGGACGACACCCGAGTGATCGACAGCGCAGGTTTCCCCGCCGAGTACAAAGCCGAGGCCAGCGCTGGCGCGGCGTTCCTCGATGCACTGCGTCAAGAGAAGGCGCTGGACTGGACCTTCCTGTCGCCATCGGCCGAGTTCGTCGAAGGTGAGCGCACCGGCACCTTCCGTGTCGGCAAGGATCACTTGCTGTTCAGTGCAGAAGGTCGCAGTTGGATCACCTTTGCCGATTACGCGATTGCGCTGATCGACGAAGTGGAAACGCCGAAGCATTCACGGCAGCGGTTTACGGTCGGCTACTGACCTGTAAGCACAATCCCTGTAGGAGCTGCCGCAGGCTGCGATCTTTTGATCTTAAAACAAGATCAAAAGATCGCAGCCTGCGGCAGCTCCTACGGGGTATTTGTGTGTTTCAGCGGGTATGCGCCTGCTCCACCAGCCAGATCATCAACTCCTCCAGCTGCGGCGAGGCCTCTCCACCCTGCGGCATCACCACGAAGTACCCCAACCCCGTCTTCACCTTCAAATCAAACGGCATCACCAGCCGCCCGGCGCGCAGGTCATCGCCGATCAACGACCAGTCGCCAATCGCCACACCCGTCCCATGGGACGCCATCGACATCGCCTGATCCAGCGTCTCGAAATGCTGGCCCATGTTGACGTTGCTCAACTGCAATTCAGCGGCGGTCAGCCACACGGTCCAGTCCTGCGTGTCGCGGGTCGGATGCAGCAGCAGATGCTGTTGCAGGTCGGCCGGTTCGGTCAGCGCTGGCGGGCCTTTCAGCAGGGCCGGCGAACACACCGGTGTCAGTTGCTCATCGAACAGGTGCAGGGCGGTCGATGAGTTGTCCGGCGGTGTGCCGTAGATCACCGCGGCATCGAACTGCTCGCGCTGAAAGTCGACGCCGTGGGCCAGGGTGGTGGTCAGTTTGACCGGCACGTCCGGGCGTTCCTTTTGCCATTGCAGCAGGCGCGGCACCAACCAGCGCATCACGCAGCTCGGCGCCTTGAGCTGCAGGGTTTCGCGCTTCAGACCAATCTGCTCGGTGGCTTCGCTGATCAGGCCGAAGACCTTCTCCACCCGTGGCAGCCATTCACGCCCTTCGGCGGTCAGCTCCAGGCCCCGGGCCCGGCGAATGAACAACTCATAACCCAGATGATCCTCCAGCCCGGCGATCTGCCGGCTCACCGCGCCTTGGGTGATGTGCAACTGCTCGGCGGCCCGCGTGAAGTTGCAGCACTGCGCGGTGATCAGAAACGTGTGCAGGGCGGGCAGGGGAGGCAGTCGTTTCATGTGGATCCAAGGTATGACGTGAGGACATGGCTAGTATGACTTTTAATCGATTGTTGCCGCTACCTGCCGCCCGTTCAATGAGCCCATTGAAGGGCCCTTTGTAGGAGTGAGCCTGCTCGCGATAGCGGTGTGTCAGTCACCGTAATGTTGAATGCGAAGACGCCATCGCGAGCAGGCTCACTCCTACACAAAGGCCTTGTGTCTCAAATGAACAACAAGGGCAATCGACATGGCGACGTGTGGCGAAGTACTGGTCAAGTTACTCGAGGATTATGGGGTCGAGCAGGTGTTCGGCATTCCCGGGGTGCATACCGTGGAGCTGTATCGCGGACTGGCCCGTTCGAGCATCAACCATGTCACCCCACGGCATGAACAGGGCGCTGGGTTCATGGCCGACGGCTATGCGCGCACCAGCGGCAAACCGGGTGTGTGCTTCATCATCACTGGCCCTGGCATGACCAACATCACCACCGCGATGGGCCAGGCCTACGCCGATTCGATTCCGATGCTGGTGATCTCCAGCGTGCAGACGCGCAGCCAGTTGGGCGGTGGTCGCGGCAAGCTCCACGAGCTGCCGAACCAGAGCGCGCTGGTCGGCGGCGTCGCTGCGTTCTCTCACACCCTGATGTCGGCGGCGCAATTGCCGGGCGTGCTGGCCCGGGCCTTCGCGCTGTTCCAGGCCGGGCGTCCGCGTCCGGTGCACATCGAAATTCCGCTGGACGTGCTGGTCGAGGAAGCCGATGACCTGCTCGCCAGCATCCCGGTCAACATCGACCGCGCCGGGGCGGCGCCGACGGCTGTGAGCCGCATGACTGAACTGTTGGCCGGCGCCCAACGTCCGCTGATCCTCGCCGGTGGCGGGGCCATCGATGCCGCCGCCGAACTCACCGAACTGGCCGAACTGCTCGACGCCCCGGTGGCGCTGACCATCAACGCCAAAGGTATGCTGCCGTCCAGTCATCCACTGCTGATCGGTTCGACGCAAAGCCTGGTCGCGACCCGCGCACTGGTGGCCGATGCCGACGTGGTGCTGGCGATCGGCACCGAACTGGCTGAAACCGATTACGACGTGACCTTCGCCGGCGGTTTCGAGATCCCCGGCAAGCTGCTGCGCATCGACATCGACGCCGATCAGACCGTGCGCAATTATCCGCCGCACCTGGCATTGGTCGCCGACTCGCGCAACGCTGCACAAGCACTGCTCAGTGCTTTGTCGCACAAACCGCTGACCGCGCGCCGCAACGATTGGGGCCAGGTGCGCGCTGCGCGTTTGCGTGAAGATCTGGCCGCATCCTGGGACGCACCGACTCTGGCCCAGACGCGTTTCCTCGAAACCGTCCTGCACGAGTTGCCGGAGGCGGTGTTCGTCGGCGACTCCACGCAACCGGTATACACCGGCAACCTCACCTTCAACCCGGAACGTCCGCGCCGCTGGTTCAACTCGTCCACCGGTTACGGCACCCTCGGTTACGCCTTGCCGGCGGCCATTGGCGCGTGGCTCGGCGGCAGCCTCGAGCGTGGCGCTCGTCCGCCGGTGGTGTGCCTGATCGGCGACGGCGGCTTGCAGTTCACCCTGCCGGAGCTGGCCAGCGCCGTCGAAGCGCGTACCCCGGTGATCATCCTGCTGTGGAATAACCAGGGTTACGAAGAGATCAAGAAGTACATGGTCAACCGCGCCATCGAGCCGGTCGGCGTCGACATCTACACCCCGGACTTCATCGGCGTTGCCAAGGCTCTGGGTTGCGCCGCCGAAGCGATCAGCTCGGTTGAGCAACTGCGCAGCGCGCTACGTGCCGCCACCGATCGTCAGGGCCCGACCCTGATCGAAATCGACCAGACCCAATGGATGCAGGCGGTGGCCCAATGATGAGTTTTCCAACCACACTCGACGGCCTGTACATAAACGGCCAATGGTCGGCCGGCCGCGAACACCTGCGGGTGATCAACCCGGCCACCGAAGCGCTGCTGACCACGGTCAATGGCGGAGATGAACACGCGGTCAACCTGGCTGTGAGTGCTGCCACTGAAGCGTTCAAGGACTGGTCGAAAACCACTGGCGCTGCGCGCGGCGCGATTCTGCGCAACATCGCCAACGGCGTGCGCAATGGTCGCGATCACCTGATGAAGCTGCAGTCGAGCAACAACGGCAAACCGCAATTCGAAGCGGCCATCGACGTCGATGATGTGATCGCCACGTTCGAGTATTACGCCGAATTGGCCGAAGGCCTCGACGCACAACTCGACAGCAACGTAGCGCTGCCCAGCGACGATTTCAGCGCACGTCTGCGCCGCGAACCGTGCGGTGTGGTCGGGCTGATCGTGCCGTGGAATTTCCCGATGGTCACCACCGCGTGGAAACTCGCCCCGGCGCTGGCCACCGGCTGCTGTGTGGTGCTCAAACCGTCGGAAGTCACGCCACTGCCGGAGCTGGAACTGGCGGCGATCATCGCCGAGTCCGGCCTGCCCAAAGGTGTGTTCAACCTGGTCTGCGGCACCGGTCTGGCGGTCGGTGCGCCACTCTCGGCTGACCCGCGCATCGCCAAGATTTCCTTCACCGGCAGCAACGCTGTCGGCGTGCAGGTGATGCAACGCGCCGCGGAAACCGTGAAAGGCGTGAGCCTGGAACTGGGCGGCAAATCCTCGCTGCTGGTGCTCGACGATGCCGATCTGGAACTGGCGGTCGAGCTGGCCTGCGGCGGCGGCTTCTTCAACGCCGGGCAGATGTGCTCGGCCACCAGTCGGGTGCTGGTCGCCGATGAGCTGGCCGATGAATTTCTTGAGCGTCTGCAAAAACGCGCGCAAGCGATTCGCGTGGCTGACCCGTTCGACCCGGACGTGGAGATGGGCGCACTGGTCAACCAGGCGCAATACCAGCGGGTGCTCGGCCACATCGACCGGGGTTTGAGTGCCGGAGCGAAGCTGGTGTGTGGTGGCAATCGTCCGGCGGATCTGCCGCGCGGCTATTTTTTGCAGCCCACCGTGTTCACCGACGTGCCCCTCGACAGTGCGCTGTGGTGCGAAGAGATTTTCGGCCCGGTGCTGTGCGTGCGCCGTTTCAGCAGCGAGGCCGAGGCGATTGCCCTGGCCAACGACAGTCAGTTCGGGCTGGTCGCCAGTGTGGTGACGCGTAACGCCGAGGCTGCCGACCGGGTCGCCAACGCCCTGCACGCGGGGCTTGTGTGGCTCAACGCGCCGCAAGTGATCTTCCCGCAGACGGCGTGGGGCGGCTACAAGCAGAGCAGCATCGGCCGCGAATTGGGGCCGTGGGGCCTGGCCGCGTTTCAGGAAATCAAACACGTGATCCGGGCGCTCTGAACGCCCGAAAACGGTGAACGCATGCCTCGCAACGAGGCATGCGCCGGTGTCATGGCTTCGATGAGTTTTTATCGATAGTCAGGTGTATTGCACGACCTCAGGATGAACCCGTCGGCAGCGCTGCAGGCCTTTGAAAACAAGGCCTTCAGCGGATCCGGCCGCGCGGATGCAACGGTTGCGACCAACCTCATACTTAAAAGAACAAAGGGAGTCCGTCATGGGCGAGCATGATCTGAACAGGCGTCAATTCATTAAAACCGTCGGCGTCGCCTCGGTAGCGGCGGCGGCCCTGAGCATGCCCTTCATCCGGGCCAGTGCCAGCGACACGCGCTTTGCCGGCAAGACCCTGCGCCTGCTGACCTGGTCGGATGACACCGGCCTCGCTGCATTGCGCAACATCGCCGCCACGTTCGAGGCCAAGACCGGCGCCAAAGTCATCGCTGACCGCACCGGTAGCACCTCGGAAATGGTCGCCAAACTCAAGGCCGGCGGTGACCGTCCGCAGTACGACATCATCACTCTGGCCGGGGTCGGCGCCGAAGGTCTGGCCGCCGCCGGACTGCTGGAGAAACCCGACCTCAACCGCATTCCCAACCTGATCGACGTACCGGAAAAATACCGCACAGGCGCCAACGGTCACGGCATTGGTTACCTGCTGTGGTGCAACAGTCTGGTCTACAGCACCCGCACGCTCAAACAAGCACCGGACAGTTACGCCGCGCTGTGGGACGCCGATCTGGCACCGAACATTTTCCTGCCGCCGCCGAACTGGACCGAGGCCATGGACCTGATCATCATCGCCGCCAAACTCGCCGGCGGTGATGAACACAACATCGAGCCGGGCTTCAAGAAACTCGCCGAGCTGAAGGATCGCGTGGTCACTCTGGGTGAAAACCCGAACCAGATCGCCGAGCTGTTCCGCACCGGTTCGCTGGACATGGGCGGCTTATACGCCCCGGCATTTTTCCCCAAGCAGATCCGCGATCCGAACTACGGCCTCGGTGCCACGTTCGGCATGAAGGAAGGTTTCTACACCGACCTGATGCTTTCGGTGATGCCGAAGAACCGTCCGGGCGACACCGATCTGGCCTACGCCTTCATCGACCACTCCCTCGACCCGCTGGTGCAGGGCAAGATGGCCGAAGACATCTTCAACGGCCCGGTCAACGCCAAGGCGATCATCTCCGCCGAGGCGCGCAAGAGCCCGTACATCCTCACGCCGGAGCAGATTGCCGAGAAGGCGATCATGCACGACAACGCCTTCCTGGCGACCGTGCATGACCAATGGATTCGTCGTTATACGGAAATCTTTTCTTCCTGACCCGAACTCCCCCTGCAGGAGCTGCCGAAGGCTGCGATCTTTTGCCTTTGATCTTCTCTGAGCAGATGAGGATCAACAGCAAGATCAAAAGATTGCAGCCTTCGGCAGCTCCTACAGGGATGTGTTGTTTGGCTTTCCATTGACGAGATCATTGCTATGGAACATCAATCCCTGACCCAACCGGTCGGCGCCAGTGACGTGCGCCCGGCGCGCGGTATTTCGCCGACCGCCCGGGCGTGGTTTTTCCTCACGCCGTCGATGCTGTTTCTCGGTGTGCTGATCGCCGCCAGCCTGCTGGTGCTGCGCATGAGCGTCGGCACCAAAGGCGCGGAGTGGAGCGGGTTCAGCCTCGCCAGTTACGCGCAATTGCTCGAACCCTATTACCTGAAATCCCTGCTGCTGACCCTGCGTCTGGCGTTGATCAGCGCAGTGATCGCCGTGCTGCTGGCGATCCCGGTGGCGTACACCATGTCGCGGCTGACCTCGCCGTTCGTGCGGCGGATTTTCCTTGCGGCGGTGCTGTTGCCGCTGCTGGTCAACCTGCTGCTGCAAAGCTACGGCTGGCTGGTGATCCTCGGTCCGGGCGGGATGCTCAACCAGACGCTGATGGGCCTGGGCCTGATCAAGCGCCCGATCATGTTGCTGTACAACCAGAACGGTGTGCTGATGGGCCTGGTGCAGACCGCGTTTCCGCTGGCCGTGTTGCCGATTGCCAGCGCCATGCGCGGCGTCGCGCGCACCTACGAAGAGGCGGCAGCAACGCTGGGCGCCAGTCGTTTTCAGGTGTTCCGTCAGGTGGTGTTGCCGATGAGTCTGCCGGGGATCATCACCGGGGCGACGCTGGTGTTCGCCTACAACGCCAGCAGTTTCGTCGTGCCGTTGCTGCTCGGTGGCCGCCGTGTGCCGATGCTCGCGGTGATGGTGCATGACCAGATCGCGCCGCTGATGAACTGGCCCGCCGCGTCGGCGGCCGGGGTGGTGCTGATCGTCACCACGCTGGCGATCATGACCCTGTCCGAATACATCACTGGCCGTCGTCGGCGCCTGCTGGAGGCTTCGCAATGAGTACCCTGACCAAGAAGCGCATGGCGCTGCTGCCCGGCGACACCGGCAAGTTTGCCGGGATCCTCTCCGGGGTCATTCTGCTGCTGGCGGTGTTGCCGATCCTGACCATGATCGTGATGTCGTTCAGCGGTGCGTCGAACCTCGACTTCCCGCCGAGCAGCTACAGCCTGCAATGGTACAAGGCGGCCTGGCACACTTTCGTTTCGCCGGACGCCAGTGATGTGTTGAGCCTCGGCCAGGCCATGGCCACCAGCTTGCTGGTGTCGTGTCTGACCATGGTCTTCGCCACGCTGATCGCGGTGCCCGCCGCCTATGCTCTGACCCGCTGCGAGTTCCGTGGCAAAGCGGTGGCGTTGCAACTGATGTCGCTGCCGCTGGTGTTTCCGATGGTGGTGCTGGGCCTGGCATTGCTGCTGGTGTTCGACAGCTTGCCGTTTCACCTGACCACCTCGCGGCTGGTGATTGCCCACGTGATTCTGGCGCTGCCGTTCGTGGTGAAAAACTGCACCGCGGCGATGCTCTCCATCGGCAGCGAAGTCGAAGAAGCGGCGCGAATGCTCGGTGCCTCGCCGCTGCGGGCGATTGTCGACGTGGTGGTGCCGTTGATGAAGTCGGGGATTCTGGCGGGGATGCTGCTGGCGTTCATCGTCTCGTTCAACGAATTCACCGTGACCTATTTCCTCTACACCATCGACGTCATGACCGTGCCGATCTGGATGTACAGCCGCACCGTGTCATCGCTCGACCCTACCGTGTTCTCGTTTGCCGTGCTGATCGTGCTGATCGACTTCGTCCTGATCTGGGCGCTGGAGAAGCTGGTGGGCGAGGGCGGCGTTTCCTTTTGATTTGAGGTGCAACATGACTGGTCTGATTCTGGAAAACGTCGAGAAATTCTACGGCTCGGCGTGCGCGGTACAAGACGTCAACCTGCATTTGCCGGAAGGCAAACTGGTGTGTTTTCTCGGCCCGTCGGGCTGCGGCAAAACCACTTTGCTGCGGATGATCGCCGGGCTGGAAACCCTCACCGGCGGCGAGATTCGCCTGGACGGCGAGGACATCGGCCACACCCCGGCGCACCTGCGCAACTTTGGCATGGTGTTCCAGTCGCTGGCGCTGTTCCCACACATGACCGTCGGCGAGAACATCGCCTATCCGCTGAAACTGCGCGGCGTGAGCAAAACCGAGCAGCAGGCGCGGGTGGTGGAATTGCTGGAGTTGATCCAGCTGCAAGCGATGATCAATCGGCCGGTGGCGAAGCTTTCCGGTGGGCAGCGGCAGCGGGTGGCGATTGCCCGGGCCATTGCCTCGCGGCCGAAAATTCTTTTGCTCGACGAACCGCTGTCGGCGCTCGACGCCAAGCTGCGCGAGTCGATGCAGGTGGAGATTCGCCAACTGCAACAGCGCTTGAACATCACCACGATCATGGTCACCCACGACCAGCGCGAAGCCATGACCATGGCCGACATCGTCGTGGTGTTGGGCGAACACAAGGTGCAACAGGTCGGTACGCCAATTGAAATCTACCGGCACCCGGCCAACGAGTTCGTCGCCGACTTCATCGGCTCGGGCAACATTTTCCCGGCCACGGTGCTGGGCGACGGCAAGGTCAGTCTGCCGGGCGGCGATGCGCTGCAAGTGCCGATCTGCAGCAGCATTGTGGTGGGGCAGAAGGTAAAAATGCTGATTCGTCCGGAAGACTTGCAACTGTCCGCGCCGCAGGCGACGGCGGGCAATCGCTTGCTCGGCAAGGTGACGTTCGTGCGCGATATCGGCGCGACCATCGAGACCACGGTGGAGTGTTCCGGGGTGACGTTCACCGCGTTGAGTACGCCGTGTCAGGGGATTGGTTTGGGGATCGGGCATCCGGTGTCGGTGACGTTGCCGGTGGAGGCGTGTCGGGTGTTGGGGGTTTGATCCGGATTTGATGTTGGCCTTGCCGACGCTATCGCGAGCAGGCTCACTCCTACAGGGGAACGCATTCCAACTGTAGGAGTGAGCCTGCTCGCGATAGGGCCATAAGCCTCACCGCAGATTTCGGATCAGACCGACTGCCGCAACCGCGCCAGATCCCTTAACGGCGGCGCCCCAAACAAGCGGCTGTACTCGCGGCTGAACTGCGATGGGCTTTCATACCCCACCCGATACCCCGCCGCCGACGCTTCCAGCCCTTCGGCCAGCATCAGGCGTCGCGCTTCCTGCAGGCGCAATTGCTTCTGATATTGCAGAGGACTCATCGCGGTCATCGCCTTGAAGCGGTGATGCAGGGTCGAGACGCTGAGGTTCACTTCCTTGGCCAGATCATCGATGCGCAACGGCTGTTCGAAGTTGCCGTTGAGCCATTTGATCGCCTGGCTGATGCGGTGGCTCTGGCTGTTGGCAATCGCAATCTCATACAAACGATGGCCCTGCGGACTGCGCAGCAGGCGATAGAGAATTTCCCGGCGGATCAGCGGCGCGAGCATGGCGATGTCTTTCGGCGTGTCGAGCAGCCGCGCCAGGCGCAGTACCGCATCGAGCATCGCGCTGTCGATCTGCTCGACATACAGGCCTCGCCCGGTCGGCCGGGTCGGCACGCCCATGGGGCCGGCGTCGGCGATCAATGCGGTGATTTCGGCCGGGTCGATGTCCAGGCGCACAGCGAGGATCGGATCCTGCGGCGAGACATTCACAACGCGTCCGCTGAGCGGCATCGAGACTGAGACCACCAGGTAATTCAACGGGTCATAGTTGAAGTACTCATCCGCCAGCCGCACCTCTTTGCGTCCCTGCGCCATGATGCACAGCGCCGGTTGCGCCAGCACCGGGGCGAAGTCGTGGGATTTAGTGTGGCGCGACATGAACAGCGAGCCGACGGCGGTCTGATAACTGCCGTCGTCCGTGGTGTTACGGCGAATGATCGCCGCCAGTTCTGCGCGCTGTTTTTCCATGTCGGCATCGGGCGGGGCTTGGAAACGATCGAATGACGTCATGCACGGCATCCTCGGCAAGGGATCTGGAATGGAGCAGAGCTTAAGTTTGTGCAAGCGCAAGCGGTAGACACATTCTGTCAAATGCTTGCCTGATTCTGCATCGGGATGATTTCGCACCTGCCGCCACTCAACCTTGTAGGAGCGGCCGAAGGCTGCGATCTATTGATCTTCAAGGCAAAATCAAAAGATCGCAGCCTTCGGCAGCTCCTACACAAAACGCATATGACAGCCGTGTTACGCAAGTTTGCAGGTTGTTACAGGCGTTCAGACAACTCTCGCAGGATTGTGCAACGCAGCGACAGGAATCGACTAACGGCACCTTGCGCCCGGCCCTTAACCTTTGATCCTGTCGCAGCCCGTCCCCCGGCTGCCACGCGACTCCCTGGGAGGGTTGAACATGTCCAAGCAGATTCCCGTCAGTCATATGGCCTTCGTTCGAGCGCGCGCCGGACGCTCCGCCGAACTGGGTGTACGCCTCAGTGCCTTGATCGAACCGTCGCGCAGCGCCCCCGGTTGCCTGAACTTTGCCCTGCAGCATTCGCAGTGTGATCCGGACTTGTGGCTGGTCTCCGGTTTCTGGAGCCATCAGCAGGCGATGACCGCGTATTTCAACAGTTCGTCGATGCAGATTTTTTCCGAATTGGTCCAGGACCTGGTGGTCAACAGCCTGGATTTTCACACTTTCAAAGAGGTGTCGGCGGCACAGGCCCTCGGTCAATGCCCGGCACCGATACACAAACTCGCCGGTTGAGGGTTTAATGTCCGGCTTATTCGTCTGAGCCAGGATGTGTGCCATGGCACGTAAAGAGTTCGAACACTTCGAAGCAGTCTCCGCAATCGTCCCCGTCGAGTTGGGCGGCAACAAGGGTTATCACGCGGCAATCGCGGTCAAGGCCCTGGTCGATGGCGGTGCGCCGCGCTTTCACAAACTGCTGGGTGATCAGGTTTTCCCCGGCGCCATCGCTGCCGATGACGCGGCTACCCAAGAGCTGGACCGTCTGCAGGGCGTCACTGATGACGCCGAGCTGATCTGGTAACTGCGCTTATTTGCCGGCGCCCGGGCGCCACATCTTGAACAAGGCCTCTGGCCCCAACTGGAAATAATCCGCCGGCCCGCCGCCGCGCAGAATCGGTTCTGCCGCGGCGGTGTCGTAGATGCCGTCCTTCAACAGCCACTTGGCGATGTGCACGGCGACCACTTCGCCGAGAATCAGCCAGCTCGGCACGGTTTCGCCATCGGCGCGCTGCAACTGAATGATCTGCGTGACCTTGCACTCGAAGGACACCGGGCTTTCGGCCACCCGTGGCACTGCAATCACCTTCGACGCCACGGGCGTCAGTCCGGCCAATTCAAACTCGTTGACCTCAGGCGCGACCATGGCGCAGCTCTGGTTCATCTGCTCAGCCAGCGGCCGGGTGGCGAGGTTCCAGACAAATTCGCCGGTCTGCTCGATGTTGTTCAGGCTGTCTTTGCGCCCGACGCTGGAAAAACCAATGATCGGCGGAATGTAGTTGAACGCGTTGAAGAAGCTGTAAGGCGCAAGATTAAGCCGGCCGTGAGCATCCTGCGAAGAGATCCAGCCGATGGGGCGCGGGCCGACGATGGCGTTGAACGGATCGTGGGGCAGGCCGTGGCCGTTGGCGGGTTCGTAGAAATGGATGTCATCGGACATGGCTGGGGTTCCTGAAGAGGGCGTTTTGAAAGACGCCATAGTGTAAGAGCGCACCGCGTATTTCCAGTCAAACGCTGATCCCCTGTAGGAGTGAGCCTGCTCGCGATAGCGGTGTAACAGTCACCCAATGCATTGACTGGTATGACCCTATCGCGAGCAGGCTCACTCCTACAGGGAATGTTTGTGATGCCCCAGAAATGACTAAGCCCGGCCGAAGCCGGGCTGTGGAAGAACCGCTGAGATTCAGCTGATGGCTGCAGCAGTACCGGTTTTGTCGAAGCCATCAGCCGCGATGGCGTTGGCGGTACCGGTTTTGTCGAAGCCATCGGCAGCAACGGTTTTGCCGATGTTGGTTTTATCGAAACCGTCAGCGGCGTAAGTGCCCGAGTGGCTGGTTTCGATGGCGGCGCTGGCGCCGGAAATGAAGTCGGCCGATTTGGTTTTGTCCGAGCCATCGGCAGCGAAGGTGTTGGCAGCCAGTACAGACAGGGTCAGGGCGAGGATCAGTTTGGTTTTCATGTGGGTGACTCCAGATGGGTTGGCGATGTGTCTTGCTTGGGTTTAATGCTACGCCAACTAAATTGATTAAAAAGTGCAAAATAATGCTAAAAGCAATCGATTAACTTGATATTAAGGGCAGCGCACTGATGGGCTTCCACTGTCGGGAGCGAACGCCGCGCAGGTAATCGATCAGGTATTGGCAGGATGCAAGGGCAGCATTAATAGGGGATTAATCGCTGTTTTGGCGACATGACAGATTTTTCATCTGTTGCCGACCGGTTTTTCACCGGCGCAACGCCAGTCTGCCCACGGCCAGAAAACCAAGAAACGGCCGTCTCACACTGGAGCTTTGCTTGCGATGAATAAACTGCCTCAAATCACCCTGGCGTTCTGGGTCATGAAAATCTGCGCGACGACCCTGGGGGAAACCGCGGGGGATTTGCTGTCGATGACCCTCAACGTCGGGTACGCCCTCAGCTCGCTGATCCTGATCAGCGTATTCGTGCTGACGCTGATCACCCAATTGATGGCCAGGACCTACAAGCCGCTGCTGTACTGGATCGTGATTCTGTCCACCAGCACCGCCGGCACCACCATGTCCGACTTCATGGACCGCACCCTCGAACTGGGTTACGCCACCGGGTCGATGATCCTGATTGCGATTCTGCTGGCGATCTTCGCGGCCTGGCGCCTGAGCGGCGATTCGCTGAACGTCAACAAGGTGCAGACCTTGCGGGGCGAGATGTTCTACTGGATGGCGATTCTGTTTTCCAACACCCTGGGCACCGCGCTGGGCGACTACCTGGCCGATGATTCGGGCCTGGGCTTTGCCGGTGGCGCACTGCTGATCGGCTCGACCATTGCCGTGGTCGTGGCGCTCAAATACTTCACGAAGATTTCGACTGTGCTGCTGTTCTGGGTAGCGTTCGTGCTGACCCGGCCGTTCGGTGCGACCCTGGGCGACTTGATGACCAAAACTCATGAGAAGGGTGGTCTGGACTTCGGCACCATCGGCTCGTCGGCAGTGCTGGCGGGGATTCTGCTGGTGATGATTGTCGGTGCGTCGTATGTGCAGAAACGCTATGGCAAGCCGCAGATTGCCGTTTGACCTGATACCGCGTTGCCCGTATTCGCGAGCAAGCTCGCTCCCACAGGGGATTTGTGTTGATCACAGTTCCAATGTGGGAGCGAGCTTGCTCGCGAAGGGGCCATCACAGCCACCGTTGCAGTGGCTGCATGAACACGATCAGTCAGTCACGATCCGCGAGTGTTTCTGCGTGTCTTTCATGGTGATGTACACCAGCAGCGACACCGCGATGCACGCGGTCACGTACCAGTAGTAACCGGTTTCCATGCCGATGCTCTTGAACCACAGCGCGATGTATTCGGCGGTACCGCCGAAGATCGACACGGTCAGTGCGTACGGCAGGCCGACGCCCAGCGCGCGGATTTCGGTCGGGAACAGCTCGGCCTTCACCACGGCGTTGATCGAGGTGTAGCCGCTGACGATGATCAGTGCCGCCATGATCAGGAAGAACGCGCCCCACCAGCTCTGGATGGTGTGCAGGGTCATCAGGATCGGCACGGTGAAGATCGTCCCGAGCACGCCGAAGGCGATCAGGATCGGGCGACGACCGATTTTATCGGACAGGCCACCGATGATCGGTTGCAGGCACATGAACAGGAACAGCGTGGCGGCAGAAATGGTGGTCGAGTCGGAGATGCTCATGCCGACGGTGTTCACCAGGTATTTCTGCATGTAGGTGGTGTAGGTGTAGAACGCCAGCGTACCGCCCATGGTCAGGCCGACCACGGTCAGCAGTTCTTTCGGGTGGCGCATCAAGGTGCGCATCGCGCTTTCCTTGGACTTCTCTTTCTTGGTGAACGACTCGGTTTCTTCCATGCCGCGACGCAGGTACAGCGCGACGATGGCGCACAGTGCGCCGATGGCGAACGGAATACGCCAGCCCCACGCGTACAGCTGCTCAGTGGTCAGCATGTTCTGCAGCACGATCAGTACGCCCAGCGCGATGAGCTGGCCGGAGATCAGGGTCACGTACTGGAAGCTGGAGAAGAAGCCGCGACGTTCCTTGGTCGCCATCTCCGAGAGGTAGGTGGCCGAGGTGCCGTACTCGCCGCCGACTGACAGGCCTTGCAGCAGTCGCGCGAACACCAGCAGGATCGGCGCGCCGATGCCGATGGTTTCGTAGTTCGGGCTCAGAGCGATCAGCAGCGAGCCGAAGCACATCAAATAAACCGAGGCCATCAAGGCTTTCTTGCGACCGACCTTGTCCGCGTACAGACCCATCAGCCAGCCACCGATCGGGCGCATCAGGAAACCTACGGCGAAGATCGCGGCGGTGTTCATCAGTTGGGCGGTGGTGGAACCGGCGGGGAAGAAGGTCTTGGCGAAGTACAGCGAGAAGGCGGCGTAGACGTACCAGTCGTACCACTCGACCATGTTGCCGACAGAACCGCTGAAAATCGATTTGATCCGGCTGGCGGTGGTTCTTGCTTTGGCGGGCGCGGCAGCCGACCCAAGGGGCAGGGCGTTGGAGTTATCCATTGAAGGATCCTTCGTTTAATTGTTTTTGTGGAGCGCGTTAAAACGCAGCCTGCTGGGGCTATAGCAGGAGCTGTGCCAACGGGGAGAGGGCCGGTTTAGAGGGGGTGGCAAGATTGAATGAGCGGAAATCCGCTTATTGTTTGATTTGATTGAGCGGAAAATCGCTTAAAAGATCGCAGCCTGCGGCAGCGCCTACAGGAAATCTGTGGACGACGGTGAAACGGTAGGAGCTGCCGAAGGCTGCGATCTTTTGATCTTAGGAGCTGACAAACATCTCCCGACTCAACCCATGCCGCTGCAGCTTCTCATTGAACGTGCGGCGCGGCAGCTGCAACTCCTCCAGCACCGCTTTCACGTCACCCTTGTGCCGGGTCAGCGCGGCGCGCAGGCATTGGGCTTCGAAGGCTTCCTGCTGCGCGGCGAGGGACTGGCCCGGGTCGATGCCCTGCACCGGCTCGTCCAGCCCCAGCACCTGACGCTCGGCGACGTTCGCCAGTTCACGCACATTGCCCGGCCAGTCGTGGCTGAGCAGGTGGCTCAATTGCGCTCCGCTCAACGGCGGGAAGGTGCGGCCCAGGCGCTGAGCGGCGCTGAAGGCAAACGACTCGAACAGCAGCGGAATGTCTTCGCGGCGATCGCGCAGTGGCGGCAGGCGCAGCTCGGCGACGTTCAGGCGATAGGCCAGGTCCTCACGAAAGCGTCCGGCCCGGGCTTCATCGAGCAAGTCGGGTTTGGTCGCGGCGACGATCCGCAGGTCGACGCGAATGCTCTGGTTCGAGCCCAGGCGCTCCAGCTTCTGTTCCTGCAACACTCGCAGCAGTTTCACCTGCTGGGCCAGCGGCATGCTTTCGATTTCATCGAGAAACAGTGTGCCGCCGTCGGCGTACTCCAGCTTGCCGATGCGCTTGCCAGAGGCGCCGGTGAAGGCGCCGCTCTCGTGGCCGAACAATTCAGCCTCGAACAGTTGCTCGGGGATCGCCGCACAGTTGAGCGCCACAAACGGTTTGTCCGCGCGCGGGCCGAAGTCGTGCAGGCAGCGGGCGATCAGTTCCTTGCCGCTGCCGGTTTCGCCACGGATCAACACGTTGACCGGCAGCGCCGCCAGATCCAGCACCTGCCGGCGCAAGGTCTGCATGCCACGGGACACGCCGAGCAGCGTGGCATCGAGCCTGGCGCGGTGGTCGGCCTGTTCGTGCAGGGCGCGGTTTTCCATTACCAGCCGACGCTTGTCGAGCGCCCGGCGCAGGCTGCCGAGCAGGGTTTCCGGGCTGAACGGTTTTTCCAGAAAGTCGTAGGCACCGTCGCGCATGGCTTCGACCGCCATCGGCACATCGCCGTGGCCGGTCAGCAGAATCACCGGCAGGTCGGCGTCACGGCGCTGCACTTCGGCCAACAACTGCAGGCCACTGAGCCCGGGCATGCGCACATCGCTGAGAATCACCCCGGGGAAGTGCGCGGGCAGTACCGCCAGGCAATCTTCGGCGCGGCTGAACAACTGCACCTCGAATCCCGACAGGCTCAGCCACTGTTCGACAGCGCTGCGAATACTGCTTTCGTCATCGACCACCATCACCGAATTGAGCATCAGATGTGCGCCTCCAGATCGATCGGCAGGGTCAGGGTGAACACCGCACCGGACTCGCCATTTTCGGCGCTCAAACGGCCGCCGGATTCATGCACGATAGCGAAGGATACCGCCAGCCCCAGACCGAGGCCGTCACCCACGGGTTTAGTGGTGAAGAACGGGTCGAACACCTGATTCAGGTGCTCTTGTGCAATCCCGCCGCCATTGTCGATTACGCTCAGGCGCCACAGTTGTTCGTCAACTTCCAGGCGAATTTCCAGGCGTTTGCACGGTTTGCCCTGCATCGCGTCGAGGGCGTTGCGCAACAGATTGATCAGCACCTGTTCGAGGCGTATCGCATCGCCACGCACCCACGCCGGACGCGTCAGGTGCAGCACCAGGCTGATCTGTTCGTCGCGCAGACGAGCGTCGAGCAGTTGCAGCGACTGGTCGACCACCGTCGCCAGATCCAGCCGTTCGCGCAGGCCGCTGGGGCTCTTGCGGGCGAAGGTTTTCAGGTGGCCGGTGAGCGACGCCATGCGCGTGAGCATGTCGTCCACCGGTTTGAGCGCCTTGTACGCGTCATCGACGCGGCCATGGTCGAGCAGCAGGCGCAGCGTCGCGAGCTGCATGCGTTGCGCGGTCAGCGGCTGATTGATTTCGTGGGCCAGTGCTGCGGACATCTGCCCCAGCGCCGCGAGCTTGGCCGATTGCACCAGACCGTCCTGAGCGGTGCGCAGGTCGCGGGTGCGTTCTTCGACCAGTTGTTCGAGTTCTGCGCGGTTGCGCTGGCGGACTTTCGCCAGGCGCCAGCGCTGGTTGAGGAACAACAGCAGAAACACCAGTGCCAGCCACACCCCGGCAGCGGCCAACCCGGCGTTGCGTAAATCTTCGAAGGCCACTTGCGGGCGCCGCAACAGATGCAAGGTCCAGCCTTCGGCAGTGAGTGGCAGCGACTCCCACAGATAATCCGCCGTGCCCTGCGGGCCTTCGACCCGGCGCAGGTCGCTGTTGTCGTCGAAGTGGCGCAGTGACAAGTGCGTCAGCGGGCTCAGCGATTGCTTGTCGTACTGGCGCGTGCGCTTGATCTCGGCCATATCGCGGCTGTCCAGCGGCCGCAACGAGCGATAGCGCCAGCCGGGCTGATTGGCGATGAAAATGATCCCGCGCGCATCGCTGACCAATAGCGTGTCGCTGCCCTGGCTCCATTCGCGCTCCAGCTCCGGGAACTCCAGCTTGACCACCATCGCCCCGAGGAACTCATCGTTGTCGCCCAGCACGGCACTGGACAGAAAATAACCGGGGATGCCACTGGTCACGCCCACCGCATAAAAACGTCCGGTGCCCTGGGTGCGGGTCTGACTGAAGTACGGGCGAAAACCGTAATTGTGGCCGACATAACTGCTGGGCAGACGCCAGTTGCTCGCCGCCACCGCGAGGCCGGTACGATCGAGCAGTTCGAGGGTCGAGGACTGCGCCGCGCCGTTGATCTTTTCCAGTTTCAGATTCAGCGCGTTCTGCTGTTCGGCATCGACCGGCCCGGCCAGCGCCCCGCGCAATTGCGGGTCCAGCGCCAGCACGGCGGGCAGGGCGCGATAGCGGTCGATCAGGGTGTGCAGGGAGTTGGCATACAGCGCCAATTGCTGGCTGGCGCGGGTGGCGTCTTCCTCCAGCGCCTGACGTTCGGCGTGGCGGATGGCAAGGGTGGCGGCGATGGCCGCACCGGCGATGATCAGCAGGGTGTACAGCGACAGACGCAGGGTACGGGAAGTCGGCAGCATGCTGGGCTAATGGATAAAGGGACGGGCGGGCACGATAGCATGCGCCTGCCCGTCCTGTTCGCCTGACGCGTTACCTGATCAGACATGGCTGAATTTGTGTGAATGTGAGAGCAGCATGGTTCTGGCGTAGGCCAGTTCGGTGATCACTGCCTGGGTTGTCTGTGTCAGGCTTTCGACGCTGTCGCCGGGGCTATCCTTGAACAGGCCGAAGGTGTGAATGGCATCGACACCGGCTATTTCGAAATAATTGGCAACTTCGGACAGATTGCCTTGCAGGGTATCGATCAGACCCGTCAGGTTGCGCTCGCCCTGGGCAATTTTTTCCGCTGTCAGACCGCCGACAGCACCGGCGATTTCATGGCCGATTTCCACAGCACCCAGCAGGGCGCTGGCGGTAGCACTGACCTCGGCTGCCATGCTCGGGGTGATCTGTTTGGCCCCCAGACTGATGGCGGTGCTGGTGCTTTCCTTCAAGCCCTTGAACGCGCCTTTTTGCGTGTCAGGAAGCATTTTTGCGTACTTCTGCTCCATGTAGCTCAAGGGCGACATAGTCTTGTACTCGGCCTTCTTGATGATTTTTTCGGCCGATACCCGGCTGGCCTTGAATTTGATCGAGGCGCTGGCGCCTGTGCGTTCGGCTGCATAGTCCCACAGCAGGCTGATGGTTTTTTTCGCCGCGAATCCGATCACAACCCCTGCCACGTTGCCTACGCCCGGGGCTGCAACGCCCAGCGCCTGGGCACCGATGCCCACTGCGATTCCGCCACCATAGGCGACCACCTGTCCAGCGATATGCGTCGCACTGCGGCGCAGGGTCGAGCCGGCGAAGTCAGATGTCGTGCGGTGATTGAGAATCTGCTGTTGAGCATCCAGACCACGGCGCAATGACAGGGCCAGAATGTTCAAATGCCGTTCGACCTGAGATGACAATTCCACCCGTGCTCGGCGTCGTCGATTCTGCTCGGCGCCTCGTGCCTTTCTCAGGTCACGTTCCTCGCGGGTTTCGGGCTGAAGAAAATCGCTCAGGGCCCGGCCATCGGTGTCGATGAAACCTGCCGGATTGTTACCGACAAAGGCATACAGATTCAGTCCATCGACATCCCCGGCCGGGTCGGCACTGATCCAGCGTTGCAGCCACGGTGCGTAATAGCGGGCGCCGTAATAATAGAGACCGCTGGCGTCCATCTCCTGACCCGAGTAGCGGATGGTTTTGTAGCTGGCTTCAAGCGCTGAGCGGGCAGCCCACCACGCTGTGCCACCGAACGGGTAGTAATGCTCCAGGCTGATGACGGCGGCGCGGTGGTCCAGTTCCAGTGCGCAGGAACCGAGGTGATCGTCGAGGCTGTAACGCAGTTGATCGTCTTCCAGTCCAGGTGGCCGACCACTGAGCCAGTGCAGGCAGCGGACGCCGGGCAGGATGATGACGTGCAGGTGCTGGCCGTCGCTGCGGGCGTGGATTTCCAGCCCCGGCAGATAACGTACCTCGCGGCGGTGCGTGACTGACGGGGTATGGCTCAGTGAGCACTTGTAGACGCGCTCACCCTGGCTGTAGCGATAGATTTCCTCATCGTCGGGCAGACCATTGCTGTGCTGCAGCAATGTCGCACGGGCCAGTTGATCGCGGTTGTCCCACAGCAGTGGCTGGGTGCCGGGTTGCAGACGCAGTTGATTACCGTGCAGGTCGAAGTGTTCAGCGAAGACCGGTTCGGGATCACCGGTTTTCCAGCGTACCCCTCGGTTGCTGTGTGGATCGATGATCATCTGCTGAGTGAAGTTGTGGCCTTCACGCACATGCTGTAACTCGACAAGGTTGTTGCCCTCGTCATACCGGTAATATTCGCGGTAGTTGAAGCGTTGCCCGGGATCGATGGGCTGAATCGGCTGCGGCAGCCCCGGCGATTGTGGGGGTGTTTCGCCCTCGAAGCCGCGGCTTTCGATCAGGCGATACAACGAGTCGTAGACAAAGTGTCGATTGCCATCGACGCGCTGGTTGGCAAAGTACACCGTGGCCAGAGTGTGGTCCTCGATGCTCAGGATGTTGCCTGCCGGGTCGTAGACATAATGCAGGTCCTGCAGTGGAGCGGCCGGGTCCTTGTACGCCAGCAAGCGGAGCAGACGAGCGTCGGCCGGATCGTAATGCTGGCTGCGGCGAACGCCGTTGCCGGCCAGTTGCTCGATCAGCTGGCCGTCAGCGTTGTAGCGTGTTTCGCTGACCACCGGTTGCGCCGTGTCGGAGCCCGCCAGCTGTAGCGACAGTTGCTGCAACTGCCCGGCGACGTCGTATTGCGACTGTTGCCGGTGGCCGCCGGCGTCGGTGAGCTGCAATATATTGCCCAGCGGATCGTAATGCCTCTGGGTGGTGAAGGTGCCGGTTGCGTCGACGAGGGTGCGCGTTTCACTCATTCCCTGGCCGAGCAGGCTATAGCTGCTGAACACTACGTTGCCGGACGGATCTGTTTGCGTGGTCAATGCGCCGCGCAGGTTAAACCCGGCATTCGCGTTGTGGTCCGCGTAGCTGTAGCACTCGGTCCCGGCCTGCGCGTTTTCAGTGACGGCGATCACGCGGAGCAATAAGTCGTGCTCATACTGCCAGTGGTTGCCGCGCTGGTCCCAGCGTTGCCGTTCTTCACCGCCGAGCCCCGGCAACATCAGTCGCCAGCCGGCGTCCACGCTGTCGACACACAACGGACGAGCATCCAGCGTATAGATCGTTTGCAGATTGGGCGGCGACGCACCGTCGAAAAGGCGCGGATCGCGCTGTGTCACCAAGCGGCCGGCAGGGTCATGCAGATGACGGCTGACGAGGGCCTGCGCTGCTTCACCTGCGACCTGACGCAAGTATTCCACCTGACGCACCGGCAAGTGCCGAGGGTCGTGGCTACGCAGGGTTGGGGTGTGGTGAAACAGCGACGTCGCCATTGTTCACTCTCGGTTGCTCTGCGAATCCGGCGCTATGCCGCTTGCTGTTTCAGCGCCAGATAGGCCGATACCCGACCCAGCAAATCCCTGGCGTGCTTGATGGTGCCGCGAGCCACCGTCATTTGTTGTTGCAGGTGTGCCAGGTCGCTGTCGGCACGCTCCGGCATCTGGGCGATGCCAATCAGTTTTACCGGTGCAGGCGCTGCACCGGCCAGCGTGTCGAGGTGTTGCTGGAGGCCGGCCTGCTGGCTGTCGAGGTAACCGGTCAATTCATCCAGCCGCGCGCTGATGCGGTTCAGGTCTCCCTGCCCCCATGAGTCGTTGAGCGCTTCTGTGAGTTGGGCCATTTGGCGGGCGATGTTCAATGACTGTTTCAGGTAAGGAATCTTGAGGTGTTTGCCCAATGACCGGGCGGTGGTTTCCAGACCGATCTTTACCAGGCCCCCTGAGGTCTGCGGATTGAAGCTTTCCAGGGTCCCCCTCACTGAGTTCGGCGAAGCCTTGGCTTTGCTTTGCAGGCTTTTCACCGAAAGCGCGGCCTGATCCGGCATGATCGAATAGCCGAGCGTGGTTTCTTCGCCGATCTTGGCCATGAGCTTGACTGACGCCTCTGCGGCGAAAATGGCCCCTACCGTTGATGTCACCGGCATCACAATTGGCGCGGCGGGACCGCTCAGGCTACCGACACCGGCACCGACGGTGCTCCCTACGGCACCGGCCTTGATCGCCACGGCAAACGTTGCCACGCTGAACGCGAGTTTTTTTGCGGCGGTCTTGTAGATGTCGCGAGTACGCGTGAGGTTGTAGAGCTGATAGTTGAGCTTCTGCAATTCGCTGGTCATGTGTGTCAGCACATTGGAAAACTCGCTGACTTTTTGCTGTGCTTCGCTGGGCGTCTGTTCGGTCCCGCCGTTATCGACGAAGCACAACGGGTTGTTGCTGACCATCGCGTACAGGTTCAGCCCGTCAACATCGCCTGCCGGGTCGGCGCTGATCCAGCGCTGCAGCCACGCGGCGTAGTAACGGGCGCCGTAGTAATACAGGCCGCTGACATCCATTTCCTTGCCTGAATAACGGATGAACCGGTAACTGACTTCGATCACCGAACGCGCGGCCATCCACGCAGTGGCGCCAAACGGGTAATAACCTTCCTGGCTGATCACTTGCGCCTGTTGATCGAGTTCCAGCTCACAGGAGTCCAGATGATCGTTGAGGCTGTAGCGGAGCTCGTCGGGTTTTTCCTGTGCCCAATGCAGGCACCGGACATGGCCGATACCGATGTCCAGTTGAATGACGTGCAGTACTTCACCGTTGTCCTTCGAGCGGATTTCCAGCCCGGGCAAGTAGCGCACCTGCTGGAAATGAGCACCTTGTGCGGTGAAGGTCTCGTGGCGCTTGAACACCCGCTCGCCCTGGCTGTAACGGTAGTGCTCGGCATCGTGTCGACCGTCCTCGCGGTGGATCAGGATGACGCTGGCCAGCTCGTCACGAGTGTTCCAGTGCAATGTTTGCCCCGGTTGCAGCGCTTGCAGGTTGCCGTGACGGTCGAACAACCGGTCGAATATCGGTTCGGCATCGCCAGGCGTCCAGCGCACCCCGCGGTTGCTCTGTGGATCGATACGCATCTGGCGGGTGTGGCTGGCACCGGCCCGTACATGCTGCAGCTTGATCAGGCTGCCGCCGGCGTTGTACTCGTAGGTCTGGGTGTAGTTGAGGCGGTTATTCGGGTCGCTCGGCTGTGGCAGTCCCGGGATGTCGGAGAGTGGGCCTTCGTCATGACCGGTCGCGCGGATCAACCGGTATAACGAGTCATAGCCGAAGGTGCGGTGGCCGTCGATCAACTGGTTGGCGAAGTAAACCGGCTGAAAGCCATGGTCATCGATGCGCACGATGTTACCGACCCGGTCGTGGAAATATTCGAAGTCCTGCAACACAGGGCCAGCGTTCTTGTGGCAGACATGGGTGTGCAATCGACCATCGGCCGGGTCATACGTCCAGCGGCTGCGCACCCGGTTGCCGGCCACCTGTTCGATGATCTGACTGGCAGCGTTGTATTGCGCCTCGATCAATACCGAGTGCCAGTCGGTGTGTCCGTTGAGCTGCAGTCGAACCTGCTTGAGTTGCCCGGCCAGACCGTACTGTGACTGCTGTCGATGTTGACCCGCATCAATCTGTTCCAGCACCGCGCCCAGCGGACTGAAAACACGCTGGCTGGTGAATGCTTCGCCGTCGTGAAAGGTACGTGTTTCAGTCCGAGGCTGACCGGACAGGGCATAGCTGTCGATACGCAGTGTACCGGCGTGGTCTTCGTGTTCGAGCAACTGGCCGCGCAGATTATGCGCGGCATCGGCCGAGGCTTCAGCGTAAGTCAGTACCTCGACATCGAACTCGTTTTCCTCGACCGTCATCAAGCGCAACTGCTGGTCATAGCTCATGCGCCAGTGGTTACCGCGGGCATCCCAGCGCTGCAGTGATTGACTGCCAGGGCCTGGCAGGCTCAGGCGCCAGCCGGCGTCGACGCTGTCGATTTTCAATGGCTCGCCATCCAGCCGGTAAACCGTAGTCAGGCAAGGCACGTGGAGGCGCGGGTCCCATTGTTCGGTCAGGTGTCCGCTCGTGTCGTGGTGTTGGCGAGTGATCTGGCATTCGACGTCGGCGCCCGCCACCGCACGCAGGTAAGCCACTTTCCTGGCGGGCAAGCCCCTGGGATCATGAGCCGACACGGCAGGCGTTCGCCAATGCACGGAACGTTTCATGCCCGCACAACGGTTCATTTCAGGCCGCATTTTTCCGCACTCGCCGCTGCGCCAGCAGGAACTGATTGTCGGTAGTGCCCATCTCCTTGTACAACGTCATCATGTCCTGAGCGCGCTTGATGTTGGACAGGGTGAAGCGGGTCTGGCGTTGCAGGTCCGCGCGGTTGATGGGCGCCAGGGCCTCTGCGGGTGTCATGTGGTTGACGTTGGGCAGCGAGTTGGCCGGGTAAACCGTGTCGGTACCCAATGCATCAAAGGCATTTTCGGCCCAGGCGGCACGTTGCTCGATGGCTGTTTTCCAGTCGCCGAGCAGGGTTTCAATTTTCTGCACCTTCATCGGATCAAGGCGATTTTTGATGTCCTCGGCTTCGATGGCCCTGGCAAACATGTTGATTGCCCCGGGAAGAATCGATATCCACGAGGCCATGAGCCTGCCCATCACGAATGACGGGTTGAACACCGCATTCAGGCCCGGGTGAATCAACTCATCCTTCATGTCTCGCCAGGATTTGATTTCCTTGACGGTCTCCTCGATACCCAGGCCCTGGTCAATCGCACTGACGGATATCTGCGAGGTCTGCGGAATCAACGGGCCTACCCTGAGCCTTGCGCTGTTTGCCAGCGGCTCGACCATGGCGGTGGCGGCATCGCCGCCGATATTGCCGCCGACCACGCCGCCACTGGTTGTGAACGGCGTAGTGAAAGGCACATTGGGCGCCACCAGGTCCACCAGCCCAGCGCCGATGACACCGCCTTCATAGCCGATGACGCCCCTGACGACTTCGCCTGCCATGTTCAGGGCCAGCCCCCCCGCGACACCTTCATCATGGAGAATGCTGTGGATTTGCCCGACCACCTGCGTGGAGTGTTCCTGGACGGTTGAGATAAACGCCGAGTACAGCATGATCACACTTTCTGCCCGGGTGTTGCCGTCAGGGTCGACATAGCGCAGCGGGTTGTTTGCGACAAAACCATACGGGTTGAGGCCATCGGCATCCCCCGCCGGATCGGTACTGACCCAGCGCTGCAACCATGGCGCGTAATAGCGCGCGCCATAGGCGTAAAGGCCGCTGACATCCATTTCCTTGCCCGAATAGCGCACGGTCTTGTAACTGACTTCCTGTGCCGACCGACCAACCATCCACGCGGTTGCGCCGAACGGGTAATAGCCCTCGTGACTGACCAGGCGCGCCTGTTGATCGAGTTCCATCACGCAGGAGCCCAGGTGATCGCCGAGGGTGTAGCGCAGTTGATCGGCATCGACGCCTGTTGGCTGGCCGGCGACCCAGTGCAGGCAGCGGACACTGCCTGATCCGGCGCTGATGGAGATGATGTGCAGTTCTTCGCCATTGTCGCGTCGGCGGATTTCCAGGCCCGACAGGTAGCGCACTTCCTCGAAATGGCTGACGTTCGTGGTGTATCGCTCATGGCGTTTGTAGATCCGGCCCCCCTGGCTGTAACGGTAATATTCGCGGTCATGGAGGCCGTCATCGCGTTGTACCAGTGTCACCTGTGCCAATTGGTCCCGGGCATTCCATTGCAGGGGTTGGCCAGGTTGCAGGGCGAGGAGGTTGCCGTGGCGATCGAACAGGCTGGTGAAGTCCGGAGCAGGGTCACCCTCCTGCCAGCGAACACCGCGATTGCTCTGCGGGTCGATGAACATCTGGCGGGTATGGCTGGCGCCGTCACGCACATGGCTGAGCCTGATCAGATTATTGCCACGGTCATAGGCATAGGTCTGGGTGTAGTTGAGCCGGTTGCGCGGGTCGGTGAGCTGCGGCAAGCCGGGGATGTCCGTCAGCGGGCCGTCGTCGTAGCCGCTGGCACTGTGCAGTCGGTACAGCGAGTCGTAGCTGAAACGGCGTTCACCGTCGACCCGCTGGTTGGCGAAATGGCTGACGCTGAACGCATGGTCGATGATGCGCGTGATGTTGCCGCTGGGGTCAAAGACATACTCGAAGTCTTGAAGAACAGATTGTGTCCCCTTGTTCGAGGATTGCCGGTTCAAACGACCATCGGCTGGATCGTAGTACCAGCGACTGACCACACCATTGTCGGTCCGCTGTTCAATGATCTGTCCGGCAGCGTTGTACTGCGCGTCCTGCAACACCGGTTGCCAGTCGGGGTTGAGGCTCAGCCGAAGCTGGCTGAATCGCAGTTGCCCGGCGGCGTCATAGCGCAACTGCTGATGGTGTCCGCCGGCATCAATCTGCTCCAGCAGGGCACCCAAAGGACTGTAAGTGCGACGGGTGACAAAGGCCTGCTCATCGTCGAACCGGCGAGTCTCCTGCAGTGCCTCGCCGTACAGGCCGAAGCTGTTGAACTGCAACGTCCCCGACGTGTCGTGCACGGCGATCAGTTGCCCGCGAAGGTTGAAGGCGGCGCTGGCCGAGGCGTCAGCGTAGGTGAAGGTCTCGCGGTCCGGCTGCAGGCTGTTGTCAACGGACAGCACGCGCAACTGTTCATCGAAGCTGCTGCGCCAATGGTTGCCACGCGCGTCCCAACGCTCGAGCGCTTCGCCGGCAAGGCCCGGCAAGGTCAGGCGCATGCCGGCGTCGACACTGTCGCTTTTCAACGGTTCGCCACCCAGACCATACACCGTCACCCGACTGGCGACCGACAGGCGCGGATCCCACTGCGCAACCCTGCGCCCGGCTACGTCATGTTGTTGGCGGGTCAGCAGTGGCACCGGGGTGTCCTCGGCGACAGTGCGCAGGTAAACGACCTGGCGCACCGGCAAGCCGCGGCTGTCATGCACCGTGAGTGCGGGTGTGCGCCGATGGACGTTCATGGTTGTGGTTCCGATTCATCGGTGTCGTTGAAGTCCTGACTGGTGCTGTACCAAGGGTGATGCGTCTCGAGAGAAAAATAGCCTTTGGCATTGATCAGTTTGATCGGGCGCCCGAGTGCGTCGTAAAACAGTTGATCGAAATAACCCTGCTCGCGCAGGGAGACATCGTTGACGTAGCGGTGAGTGTCGGCAAAGAACGGTCGGAACTGCCGCACCGCCAGTCCCTTGTTGTTGTATTCGACCCGTTCGCTGATGCGCCAGCGCGAGTCGGCGTGGCGTATCACCAGCTTGCCGTCCTCGATGAGCAGTGCGCCGTTTTCATCAACCACATAAGCGTCTCCGGACTCGACCAATTGCTGGGTTTGCAATGACCGCCCGAAGCCATCGAAGCAGTTTTTGACGATTTGAAACTGTGCGGCGATCGGGTCATCGTGATAGCGGTCGGCACTGAGCATGACGCTGTGCACCGGCTCGCGCGCGATGCTGGCGATCGCCGTAATCAGTGCCTGTTGCATCGGGCTCGGTGCGACAGTTTGCGCCAGGCACCGACGGGCGCTGGCGCGAATATGGCCGCTGGGCAGGACCAGGCCGGCGTTGACCCACACGCTAAAAAGTTCAGGGGTCTCGCGCAGCACGAGAGGCAGTTGCCCCATCCAGCTGAACAGATCCTTGCGCAGCGTGCTGGCGGCTTTTTGCACAGCCAGCGCCGGGTTGGCAATTGCCGCATCCGGGTGATGATTCTCCGGTCGCTGGTATTCGCTCAGCGGTCTGAAACCTGCAATTTGACCGTTTTCAGTGCCATGAAACGTGATGGTCAGTGGTTGTCCGGAGGGTTCGTACATCGCCTCCTGGACATTGTCGTTGGCATCGATGATGCACAGCGGTTGCACGGCGTGATAGTCGTATTCGAAGCGGGTCGTGCAGCCGTCCGGCAGTTTGATGCATATCAGCGCCAGGCTGTAAGGGTCGTATTGCGCTTCTGTCACGCCATGACTGGGCGTCTCTTGGTACTTGAGCACCTTGTAGAAACGGTCGGGGCCAGCGTATCCGGCAAAGCTGTAACGGGAAGACCAGAGGTTTTGTTCATCGTCGGCGGTGAGCGCGGTTTCGAACAGAAAGGGCATCGGTGCATAACCGATGTTTTTCAGCTCTGCGCGGATGTCGAACGGTGGCGGCACGGTGTCGTAGGCCGCCAACGCGGTCTTGTCCAGTTGCGCCACTTCCACCGGCCCGGCCAGCGCTTCGAAAGCGGCCTCGCCATCCGGCAACGGGGACTGGTCGGTAGTCTTGAGGTAACGCTGCACCGATTGCAGGGTCAACACGCGCAGGGTGTTCCACGCGGATGAATCCTGATGCTGCATCAGTTGCTCGTAGCACACCTGCTTGGGGGTGAGGCCGTTCGGCAACGTACCCGTGGGAAGGTTCAGGGCATTGCTGCGTTGCTGCCAGGGCAGCCCCAGTCGCCATTGTTGTGGGTCATTGTCCAGATCAATGTAGCGGCTTCGGGTCTCGCTTACATACCATGACTGCTGAGCTTCATCGTGGGCGTCGCGCCACCATTGTTGTTCGTCCGGATCGCTGTAGGGCGGTGTTTCCGAAACCTTGCGGCGACGCGGGTAGTTGATGGTCATCGTGTGGGTAGGCATGCCGTAATGATTGGTGCACAACACGACGTCGTGGGCGCACATCGGATCGTCGGCCAGGCGTTCGTAGGCGTAGCTGATTTGCTCCAGTGGCAGGAGCAATAGCACCGAGTCCGGGTAAAGGCCGCGCGGTCGTACTTCGCGTACCCGATAACGGTGCTCTGCTACGGCATAGGGATAGCCCGTGGCGAGGTCGTCAGCGGCGGCCCAGGTTTCGATGCGGGCGACGGATCCTGCCAGCGCCCGGGCGATTTCGTACTCGGTGGTGGTATCGGGCGGCGTTATCGTTTCATCGCATTCGTCACCCGCGTGATAACGGCTGAACAGCGTGTTGCCCAAGGGGACCGCGTCTGGATCGCGGTTGAAATAGCGCTCGGGCGAGCGGTCCATGGCCTGCCCGGTGTGGAACCAGGTGCATACCCGCACGGGCTCGGTGAAACCGCTATCGTCGTCACCGGTGGCTGATTCACTGTCGATCTGCTGCAGTCGGCCGAAGCCGCGAAACTCACGCTCCCGGCCATCGTAGGTGCCTTCGCGATACTCGAAACTCTGCGTCAGACGGTTGCCGGTCACTTCGTCCAGTTGCACCTGCTGACTGACAAGCTGCACGGGGAACGGCAAATGACACGCCGGGACCCGGTCCGGGTAATGCGCGAGCTGCTCGCTTTTTTCGTCGAGCCATGTCTGGGCGGAGCTGCGATAGAACACCTGCGTGCTGCAGCCCATGTTGTTGTTGCTGGCCGTCATCAGATAGGGCTTGGCTGATACGAAATCGTAGCGCCAGTGCTGCGGCGTCATGTGTGGCACCGTCAGAATCAGGCTGGCGCACCCCAATCCCTGCAGGTCGGCGAGGGTGACCTGGCACAACCGGTCGTAGCGCACGCCCGGGGGCCATGGGACGTGCACGGCCTCGCTCTCCAGGCCGTTGCCGCCCCGGTTCAGGTAAATGTCGAAGCCGTCCGAATTCAGATAGATCAGCGCCGGTGCCCCGGATCCGTTGAGGTCGGCGATCCGCACCCGTGCGGCATCGAATTGCTCATAAGGAAACACCGGGCCGCTGATTCGGCGCCCCTTGCCGAACCGGCCGTGCCCCAGGTTCGGCCAGCAGCGGATTTCGTCGTGCCGGATGCGGCACAGCTCGGTCATGTCGCTGCCCAGCAGGTTGCCGAGAAAAACCAGTTCGTTGCGGGCATTGCTCAACAGCGGCAAGCGGTCGTCCAGTGGGTGTTCGACCTCGGTGGCCGGGCCGAATCCAGCTTCACGGCGGTTGGCATACAGACGCACGGCCTGGGGGCCGATCATCGCCAGGGAGTCGAGGCCATCGCCGCAGAAGTCGCCCAGTTGCGAAAGACCGTGGAAAAACTCTGCGGGAAACCCTTTAAAGGTAATGAACGGTCCCCAGCTGCGATCTGCGTTCAGCGTGCGAAATCCGCTCATGCCCGGCATCGCGCTGACCCAGTCCAGGCGCCCGTCACCGGTCAGGTCGGTCAACAACTGCTGCACGGCCTGATTGCGGTTGGCCACCGGCACCTGCTCCAGGGAGGTCCAGGCAGCGTAGGTTATGGCCTCCGGGCCGGTGCTGGCGCGCACAGGTTCGCGGTAATACCAGCACTGGTCATAGCGGCAGAGAAACCCCGGCAAGCCTTCGCCGAACAGATCGACCAGGTGATAGGGCTGCTCATCGATACCCGGTTGTGTCTCCAGTTCAAGCAAGCGACGCGGTGTCGGGTCAAGGGTGAAGGAGGAGTACTCGAACTCGGTCGGCGGCTGGTCTTCCACGAAACCGTCGGCATCCCGGGTCTGTTTGTGCGCAGCGGTGAGTTGACTGAATGGCGATAGTGGCGTGACCTGCGAATATTCAAGCAGCAGTCGGCGAACCAGCACCGGCGTGGCGCCGGTTTGTTCGGCAAAATGATGGAACAACAACACCTGTCGGCACAGGCGTCGGGTGCCCAGTTCAAAGCCCTGGATGAAAGTCGAAAAGGGATCGGGGCGTACTGGCCAGGGGTGCAGAGGGTTCTCTGCGTACTCGGGCATCTCGGTCAGCGAGGTGGTGCGCTCGCCGTAGTCGAACAGCAGATGAAAGTGCCAGTCGCCCTCGGCTGGACTTTCCTGGGTCCAGCCATACAGGTCCTGACTGGCGCTGGCATTGCCATAGAAAACCGCACGCAAGTAGCGCTGCGCGCGCGAGTCGCGATCCGGGTCGAGGTCATGGTCGTCTGCCTTGTAATCGAACCCGATGTGTTCGCCGTGGGTATTCATGCTTTCGCACAGCAGCCAACTGAAGACTCGTAGCGGGTCATCGGGATCGGCCTGGCGTGCAGCGGCGGTTTTGCCATACAGGTGCAAAGAGCCGTCGGCGCCGTGAATCAGCCAGAACCCGGGTTGCTCGCCGGTCTGCGGCTGCCAGTATTCGCGCAGGGAAAAATCGCTTTCCATCCGCGCCCCGTAACGCACCACGTCATGCGGGCCGATCTCCACCCCGTTGTATCTGTTCTCTTGGCGGGACTGGATCTGGCCGTTATCGTCAAGCTCCGGCGTCCACACCTGACCGTCGTGGCCGATGATCTCGTCATGGGCGGTGTAGTGCGGCACGCCTTTGTTAGTGCGACGGCTGATGAGGCTGACACCCAGGCTCCAGCCGTCGCCGAACGGTCCGTTACCGGCCTGGCTGCTGTAAGTCAGCGACAGTTGCGGATCCCAGCCGCGACCGGCGGACAGGGGCAATGACACCTCAATCGACGCAGCGCCCGTCGTTCCCACCGCTCCCCAGCTTTTGCCGATGGTGGCAATCGTCGAACTCTTGGCGATGGACGGTGGGGTGATGCTGAGGTCTTGATCAGCCATGGGTCATATCCATTGCACAGGTGAAGGCGTGGGTGGATTGACGCTAGCAAGAATCGCGGCGGCGCACACCTGTCAGATCTGACAGGTGCGATCAGGCCAAAGGTGTGAGTTTTTCTCTCAGGCAAAAAAAAGGCCGGCCCGTCATGTGACGGGCCGGCCTGATTTTTTTCGGCTGTGAAACGCTTACTGCACTTCTACCGCCAGGCTTTCGGCGATCTTCTGTTGCCAGATCGCAGGGCCGGTGATGTGTACCGACTCACCGTTGCTGTCCACCGCGACGGTGACCGGCATGTCCTTGACCTCGAACTCGTAGATCGCTTCCATGCCCAGCTCGGCGAAGGCCAACACCTTGGACTTCTTGATGGCCTGGGCCACCAGGTAAGCGGCGCCGCCCACGGCCATCAGGTACACGGCCTTGTTGTCCTTGATCGCTTCGATTGCGGTCGGGCCACGCTCGGACTTGCCGATCATACCCAGCAGGCCGGTCTGCTCAAGGATCTGACGGGTGAACTTGTCCATCCGCGTGGCGGTGGTCGGGCCAGCCGGACCTACCACTTCGTCACCGACCGGATCGACCGGGCCGACGTAGTAGATGAAGCGACCCTTGAGGTCCACCGGCAGGGTTTCGCCCCTGTTCAGCATCTCGACCATGCGCTTGTGCGCAGCGTCGCGACCGGTGAGCATCTTGCCGTTGAGCAGGACGGTTTCGCCCGGCTTCCAGCTCTGCACGTCTTCCGGAGTCAGGGTGTCGAGGTTGACGCGACGGGCCGACGGGCCGGCTTCCCAGACGATTTCCGGGTAGGCGTCCAGCGATGGCGCTTCCAGCGAAGCAGGGCCGGAACCGTCGAGCACGAAGTGTGCGTGACGGGTGGCGGCGCAGTTCGGGATCATGCACACCGGCAAGGAGGCGGCGTGGGTCGGGTAGTCCATGATCTTCACGTCGAGCACGGTGGTCAGGCCACCGAGGCCCTGGGCGCCGATGCCCAGCTGGTTGACCTTCTCGAACAGCTCCAGACGGATCTCTTCGATGCGGTTCTGCGGGCCACGGGCTTTGAGCTCATGGATGTCGATGGATTCCATCAACACTTCCTTGGCCATCACTGCGGCTTTCTCGGCGGTGCCGCCGATGCCGATGCCCAGCATGCCCGGTGGGCACCAGCCGGCGCCCATGGTCGGAACGGTCTTGAGCACCCAGTCAACGATCGAGTCGGACGGGTTGAGCATGGCCATTTTCGACTTGTTCTCGGAGCCGCCGCCCTTGGCCGCCACGTCCACTTCCACGGTGTTGCCCGGGACGATGGAGTAGTGGATGACCGCCGGGGTGTTGTCCTTGGTGTTTTTACGAGCGCCCGCCGGGTCGGCGAGGATCGAGGCACGCAGGACGTTTTCCGGCAGGTTGTAGGCGCGGCGCACGCCTTCGTTGATCATGTCGTCCAGGCTCATGGTCGCGCCATCCCAACGCACGTCCATGCCCACGCGCACGAACACGGTCACGATGCCGGTGTCCTGGCAGATCGGCCGGTGGCCGGTGGCGCACATGCGCGAGTTGATCAGGATCTGAGCGATCGAGTCACGGGCCGCTGGCGACTCTTCGCGCAGGTAGGCTTCGTGCATCGCCTGGATGAAGTCCACGGGGTGGTAGTAGGAAATGAATTGCAGGGCGTCGGCAACGCTCTGAATCAGGTCATCTTGCTTGATCACGGTCATGAGTCGCGCTCCTCTAAAAAACGGTGGGGCAGCTACAAGCTTCTAGCTTCGAGCGGCAAGTTAAAGCAGTACGCGGACAGCTTGAGCTTGAGCTTGCCGCTTGAAGCTTGCGGCTCGTAGCTGTCCCTCTGTGGCGCGACGCTAAAAAGGCGCGGCAGTATACCGCGCCTCTTCAGGGCATACACGCGCCGACAGTCATTCGTTGGTCGCATACCGAACACTGCCGGCCCCCTGTGGCGAGGGAGCTTGCTCCCGCAGGCCTGCACAGCAGGCCCAAATCCAGCCAACTCAATATTTCAGTTCCACCACGTATACCGGTTTACGGCTGCTGCACAGCCGAGCGGGAGCAAGCTCCCTCGCCACAGGAGGACGGTATCAATCCTGCAATTGGGTCATGCATTTGACGTCAATTTTTGGCTCCGAAAATCGGTGGTCATTTCTCGACCGCGCCTCTAAAGTGGCATCCGGTCTGTAGAGTAGGACACTCGGTCAGCCTCCTATCGCACGGTGAGTCAACGATTGACCCATAACGCCATTCAACGCCTTCTGCTCAAGCGCTTTGCCCTCGCTGCAGCCACCTACGGATTGGCTTTGCTGCTGCTGTGGCTGGCGTTTTTTACTGGTCATTACCCGCAATCATTGAACAGTGTGGCCATCGGCAGCGCGCTGGTGGTCATCAGTCAGGCCACGTTGTTCGCGCTGTTCTTGTCCGGGCGCAACCTGCGTTTTGCCGACCCCAGCCTGACCGAGGTGCAAGTGCTGCTGGGGCTCGGCTGGCAGACCTGGCTGGTCGCCCATCTGGAGGAGGCCCGCGGCGCGTTTCTGGTGTTCTACGTGCTGATTCTGCTGTTCGGCCTGTTTCATTTATCCCGGCGTGCGTTCATTCGTTGCGCGCTGCTGGTGTTCTTCAGTTTTTGTGCGATCACCCTCTGGGATGGCTACTACTTCCGTCTGCCGGATCCGGCGCTGGCCGCCTTGCAGGTGTGCATTCTGGCGATGGTGCTGGCGTGGCTGGTGATCTACGCCCGTTTTGTCCAGGTGTCGCGACAGCGTCAGCGTCAGCGCCGGTTCGCCCTGCAGGCGCATCAGGACACCCTGCGCGGCATGATGCGCCAGCTCGAAGACCTGGTGGCCACCGATGAGCTGACCGGGCTGTTCAACCGTCGACATTTTTTGCGCCTGGCTTCCCGCGAACTCGAAGCGATGGACCCCGGCGTGGTCCATGGTCTGGCGCTGATCGACCTTGATCACTTCAAACGCATCAACGATTTGCACGGCCATGCTGCCGGCGATCAGGTGTTGCAGGCCTTCGCCGGGGTGGCGGGCGCCTGTCTGCGTGACGGCGACGTGCTGGCGCGTTACGGTGGCGAGGAATTCGTGGTGTTGCTGCCCGACTGCGATGCCGAACGCCTGACGGCCTGTTGTGAGCGCTTGCGCATCGCTTTTACCGACGTCGAACTGGTGGGCCTGAATGTGCGTGACCTCAGCCTTTCGGCGGGCATGACCTTGCTGGAACTGGACGACGATCTGGACGATGCGTTGCAGCGTGCCGATCAGGCGCTGTACCGGGCCAAGCGCGACGGGCGCAATCGCTGTGCGGCCGCGTGGGAGAATGTGGATGCCTGAACTTCGGGTCGGTGAACAACAATGGTCAGTGGCAGCGGGCAGCAACCTGCTCGATGCCCTGAATCAACACGGCGTCGCGGTGCCTTACAGCTGTCGCGCGGGCAGTTGCCATGCGTGTCTGGTGCAGTGCGTGAGCGGCCTGCCTGCGGACAATCGGCCAGATGCCCTGAGTGCCGAGCAGCGTCAGCAGGGCTGGCGCCTGGCGTGTCAGTGTCAGGTGACTGAAGACTTGCAGGTGCACACCTTCGACCCGGTCTCGGACGGTCGGCCGGCGCTGGTCGAAGCGCTGGACTGGCTCAGCGACAACGTGCTGCGCCTGCGCCTGACCCCGCAACGACCGCTGCGCTACAGTGCCGGGCAACATCTGGTGCTGTGGATCAATCACATCGCCAGGCCGTATTCGCTGGCGAGCCTGCCGGAGGAAGACCGCTTTCTCGAATTCCACCTCGACTGTCGCCAGCCCGGCGAATTCAGCGATGCAGCACGGCGCTTGCAGATCGGCGACCCGATCCGCCTTGGCGAACTGCGTGGCGGCGCGCTGCATTACGACCCGGACTGGCACACGCGACCGCTGTGGCTGCTGGCGGCCGGCACCGGGCTGGGACCATTGTTCGGCGTGCTGCGCGAAGCCTTGCGCCAGGATCATCAGGGCGCCATCCGCGTCATTCACCTGGCCCATGACGCGCGCGAGCACTATCTGGCCAAACCCCTTGCGGCGCTTGCCGCGCAGCGCGAAAACCTCAGCGTCGAGCTGTGGACGGCGGCCGAGTCAGCCGCCGCTTTGGCGCAACTGCGCCTTGTTTCCCGGCAAACCCTGGCCTTAGTCTGCGGCTCACCGACCCGCGTCGATGCCTTTGCCCGGCGTCTGTACCTGGCCGGATTGCCGCGCAATCAACTGCTGGCGGACGTCTTTCTGAGCCGTGGTTGAGCGCTGAAACTATTTTTGTGGCGAGGGAGCTTGCTCCCGCCGGGCTGCGCAGCGGCCCCGAAAAGCGTGTGAGCGCTGCGCACTCAAGCGCGAGCAAGCTCGCTCGCCACAATTGAACTTTGTCGGCCTGTAATGCTGAGTAACGCTGATGACCGAAGCCATCCTGCTGGAACGCGAACGCGGCCTGTTGACCCTGCGCCTGAATCGCCCGGACAAGAAAAACGCCCTGACCCGTGCGATGTACAGCCACCTGGCCGAAGCCCTGAAGCAGGCCGACAACGATCCTGAGATCAACGCCGTGCTGATCACCGGCAGCGCCGAATGCTTCACCGCTGGCAACGACATCGCCGACTTCATCCAGCAACCGCCGAGCGGCCTCGACAGCCCGGTGTTCCACTTCATGCTCAATCTGCTCGAATGCCGAAAACCGATAGTCGCCGCCGTGGCCGGCGCAGCGGTGGGCATCGGCACCACGTTGTTGCTGCATTGCGATCTGGTTTATGTCGCCCGCGATGCCCGGCTGCGCATGCCGTTCGTCAATCTGGGGCTGTGCCCGGAGTTCGGCTCCAGCCTGATCCTGCCGCGCTTGCTCGGTCAGGCCAAGGCGGCTGAGCTGTTGTTGCTCGGCGAAGGGTTTACCGGTGAACAGGCGGCGCAGTGGGGCATTGCCAGCGAGGCGCTGGGCAGTGGCGAAGCCGCCTTGAGCAAGGCGCGGGAAATGGCGTTGCGCTTCGATGAGCTGCCGCCGGAAGCGGTGCGCATCAGCAAACAACTGATGAAGGCGCCGGACCGCGAGCTGATCCGTAAAGTGATCGAGGAGGAAGGCGCATTGTTCACCCAGCGGTTGCGCTCGCCGGAAGCGTTGGCGGCGTTGACCGGGTTTATCAAGCGGCATTGAGATCTTCGCTGACCGGGTTGGTCTCATCGCGAGCAGGCTCACTCCTACAGGGAAATGCATTCCAATTATGGGAGCGAGCCTGCTCACGAAGAGGCAGGATCAGCCACCCTCTCTTCAGATCAGGGGAGATAGCGCAGGATTTGCGGATGGTCGTCGTCGATGATCGTCGCAGCGGCCAGAATTTTTCCATCTTCTTGCAATGTCATGGCGGTTGCATAGCCGCCGACCTTGGCTGAAAAGCTGGTACGTATCCAGCCTTGTTCGCCACCAAAGGAGCTATCCGGTTTGCCGCTGATAAAGCGTGCAATGACCAGCTCGTAGAAATCACGGGGCCGGTCACCCAAGGCCCCGGCCACCACTATTTTTCCGTCTTTCTGAATCGCGGTGCCCATCCATATGGTGCGTTTGGCAGCCTCCAGAGTCGTATAGAGCGGCTCGCCCCCGTTGAACTGGATACTGGGTTTGCCGTCCGGTTCACGGCTGGTCAACATCCCGCTTTCGTTGGGATACTCTTGAGTGTTGCCCATGCCCAGCAGCCGTTCATTGGGTTGTCTGGCCAAGCGTTCAAGGCGTAGTCCGCGACTGTCGGTCGGCCCCTTGATGAGGATGAAACCATTTCCGCTTGAACCGTACGACTGGTCAGGTTTGCCTGTACTGTCATAGCGTACGAGTAACGCTTGAACCGGTTCGGTCACCAGACTGCCGCAGGCGACGCAGTGATTATTGTCTTGCACTAGCAAGTCCTGCAAAAGCAGGCGGACTTTTGGGTGTTGGGGATGTACAACCCTGACATAACCGGTCTGGTTGAACGAAGTGTCCAACTGCCCCTGGCAGGTCAACCGAACGATGTAGCCTTCCAAAATGCTTGCCAGAATGCGCCCGTCCGGCAGGATCTCCACGCTCATGTGGCTCCCGCTATTACGTTCCGCCAAGGGCCTGCGATCAGGTTTCGTTGCCTCCGCATTTTGGGGGCTGGAGCGTTGCCCCAGTTTGACGACGGTGAATCCGTTATTGCCGAACTGGGTGTCGAGGTTTCCTGATTGATCGAAACGAGCGAAATAGGCTATGTCGTCGAGCGTTGCGCTGTGGGCACTAATGACCAGCTTGCCATCGGGTTGAATGGCCAGAGATGACACTGAAACGCGTCGGGCATCGGGGAAAAATCCCTGGACCACGCCGTCGCTGCCAAAGGCCTTGTCAGGTGTGCCGTCGAGGTTCAATCGACCGGAAAAGTAACGGGTTCCCTCAAAGAAATCGCTACGTTCGCCGCAAAAGTAGATTTTTTCATCGGGGCCAGAACCTGTTGTGGTGATGCTCCGCAGGTAAATGGCACCACCTTCGTCACCGGCGTAATCAATGGTCATAATGCCTTTAGTTCCGAAGGTCGGATCAAGTGTTCCTGCTGTCGGGTTTTTTGGGGTGCTCATTGTTCGTACTCAGTCAGTGATGGGAGGGGCAACCGTTCCAAATCCATAAAGGCAGGTCACAGCGCTCAGGCCTGAGTCGATGAGAATTGGGCGAACCCAGTTGAGGGTGTTTGGGGCGATCGCGCAACTGTCAGGTCTGACAGTTGATTTCCTCGGATTTTGCTTGGCATCAGAATGCAAAAAGCCCCGGCACTCACATGCCGGGGCTTTTGTTTTTCAGCGAATCACTCAGACCTGTGGATCGCCAACGTGCAGGATTTTCATGCCGTTGGTGCCACCGGTGGTGTGGTAGCTGTCGCCCTTGGTCAGGATGACCCAGTCGCCTTTTTCCACGACGCCGCGCTTGACCAGCTCGTCGATCGCTTTCTGGCTGACTTCGTTCGGTGCCAGCGACGCCGGGTCGAACGGAACGGTGTACACGCCACGGAACATCGCCGCGCGGGCCTGGGCTTCGCGGTGCGGGGTGAAGGCATAGATCGGCACCGAAGAACGGATACGCGACATGATCAGCGGGGTGTAGCCGCTTTCAGTCAGCGCGATGATCGCTTTCACGCCTGGGAAGTGGTTGGCGGTGTACATGGTCGCCAGGGCGATGCTTTCGTCGCAGCGCTCGAATTCCTTGCCGATACGGTGGCTGGAGGTCTTGCTGGTCGGGTGCTTTTCAGCGCCGACGCAGATGCGCGCCATCGCCTGAACGGCTTCCAGCGGGTATAGACCGGCAGCGGATTCGGCCGAGAGCATCACGGCGTCGGTGTAGTCGAGCACGGCGTTGGCCACGTCGGACACTTCGGCGCGGGTCGGCATCGGGTTCTGGATCATCGACTCCATCATCTGGGTCGCCACGATCACAGCCTTGTTGTGGCGGCGTGCGTGCAGAATGATTTTCTTCTGAATGCCCACCAGCTCGGCGTCGCCGATTTCCACACCGAGGTCACCACGGGCAACCATCACCGCGTCGGACGCCTTGATCAGGCCGTCTAGGGTTTCGTCATCGGCCACGGCTTCGGCGCGTTCGATCTTCGCCACCAGCCAGGCTGTGCCGCCGGCTTCGTCACGCAGTTGACGGGCGTAGTTCATGTCGGCAGCGTCACGCGGGAAGGACACGGCGAGGTAGTCGACTTCCATTTCCGCAGCGAGCTTGATGTCGGCCTTGTCTTTTTCAGTCAGGGCCGGAGCGGTCAGGCCGCCACCGCGACGGTTGATGCCTTTGTGATCGGACAGCGGGCCGCCGATGGTCACCACGCAGTGCAGTTCGGTAGCGGTGGCGGTTTCGACGCGCATCACCACGCGACCGTCGTCGAGCAGCAGCTCGTCGCCCACGCCGCAGTCCTTGACCAGATCCGGGTAGTCGATGCCGACCACTTGCTGGTTGCCTTCGGTCAGCGGATGGCTGGTGGAGAAGGTGAACTTGTCACCGATCTTCAGCTCAATGCGCTTGTTGGCGAATTTGGCGATACGGATTTTCGGGCCTTGCAGGTCACCCAGCAGGGCGACGAAGCGACCGTGCTTGGCCGCCAGGTCACGCACCAGCTTCGCGCGAGCCTTGTGCTCGTCGGGGGTGCCGTGGGAGAAGTTCAGACGGGCGACGTCCAGACCAGCCAGAATCAGCTGTTCGAGAACTTCCGGCGAGTTACTGGCCGGGCCAAGGGTAGCGACGATTTTGGTACGACGGACGGACATGCAAAGACTCCTGAGTTCAAGCGCTAGCAGAGGCTACTATGCTCTTGGGGTGTAGTCATTGTTCGTTTGCACTACTTATTCTTTTCTTTATTGAAAGCGGCAACTTTGGGACAAACGCGCCTGAAGATTTCCGACGATGGGTCGATACACTGCTCAAGACAGGAGAACCCCCATGCGATTGTTGCCCATTGCCGCCCTTGCCCTCAGCGTCCTTGCCGTCACGGGCTGCACCCGTTGGTCGATGAACCATCATTTGAACAATGCCTACAGCGCCTATGATCGCGGCAATTGTGAGCAGGTGATGCTTGAACTGTCCAAGGTCGAACGCGCCAGCCGGGCCCGGCCGTATGTGTGGCCGGAAGTGTCGATGATGCGCGGCCAGTGCCTGGAACGGCAAAAGATGTACATCGACGCGGCGCAGACCTATCAGTTCATCATCGCCTCGTACCCCAATAGCGAATACGCCTTCCGCGCCCGTGCGCGCCTGGAAACCCTGCAGAGCCTGGGCCATTACCCGACGCGCAGTGCGGCAGCGGTGCCAGGCCCGCAACGCCTCTGATGCCGGGTGTCATACAAACGCTGGCTGACTGTACAAGGTGAGCTATAGTCCAGTGATCCGGTTTGGAGCCTGACTTCAGACCGGGGCAACACCTGCGACTGGTCGTTGTTGAGGTGATGGCGGATTGGCGACCATCCCACCGGAAGCGGGGAGAGCGCGTCTGCGACACAGGCGTGTTCCGAAGCAAAGGTGCGGCTCTGTGATGGAGCCTTGCATGGCGTACTGCGCATGTTTACCGACCGACGAATCGAACGGCACCAGTTGCCGTACTTCCTCAGGGTGTTCAACAGCGTCACCGACAAACCCATCGGTTTTCTGGGCAATGTGTCCGAAGACGGGCTGATGCTGATCAGCCAGTTGCCGATGATGACCGGTGTGGATTTCAGTCTGCGTCTCAAACTCCCCTTTGGCGACGGCTGCCAGCAGGTCATCGACCTGACCGCGTCCTGCCTGTGGTGCCATGAAGACGCAACCCCGCTGCATTACGACGCCGGTTTCAGCCTGCAACGCCCACCCCCGGAATACGGGCAACTGGTCGAGGCGTTGCGTCAGTACTTCAGTTTTCAGCCCCTGCCAGCCTCGGCCTGACCTCTGCGGCGCACTCGCTATTGCTTTCGCGAGCAGTACAGTAAACCCATCACTAATGCCTAGGCAGCAGCAATCGCCCGTTCACTGCTCAGCCTCTTCTCCGCCAGCAACAAGGCTATCTCCCTCATCCGAATTACCGGCGCGCCCGAGGGCGCCCTGCGCACAGCCACCGTCGAGTGCGGGGATAGGGACTACCCGCCCGGACGACTAAACCCGATCGCCGATTGGCAGCGACGCGGATCAGGTTATGGGGCTTTTGCAAAGTGCAAAAGCCGGCGGACTCTGAGGGATCTGTAGGCAAAGGAGCGAGGAGGTGTAACCGCTGACTGAGGTATTCAAAGCATGGGGAAGCGATGAGGGAGGAACGCCGTTCGTCGGGACTGTCAGATTTTACAGGTAGGCAGTGGTTTTGATTAGAGTTTGAATCGTTTTCGTCAACCCATCACAGAGAGCGACCGATCATGGACGAAGACACGTATTCAATCTCGCTGACTGAGTCTTCGGATGCTTCAGATCAACTTGAAGAGGGAGGGGAGTTAAATTTAACAAAAGTGCCCTTCCTTGTTCCCGGTGAAGGATATGTTGTTGGTTATGGTACTCGGTACCTGTCCAAAACATTCGGGGGCGGGCCGAGCGCAGTCGAATTGAAGTTTTACGATGCGAACAATCATTTGTATGAGCACGCGACTTTTTTTGGAAATATCAATCAAATTAATATCCCGCCTCCGAGTACAACGCCCAGGGGCAGAAGTGCTATCCACTATCGTTTTTTGAGCAGTAATGGGTGGAGTGGGTGGATGGATACTGGCTGGTTTCATGTGGCCGATCCACCGACTTTGACGTCCCCATCCGCTGATAACACCGTTTATACAACCGGTAATCCTGTATTTTCGGGGACTGGGGATGCGGCATATTCCGCTCGGGTACAGCTTCGACGAGCCTCTGATGGAGTTGCATTAAGTGGCTGGGTAACTGTTCCAAGCAATAATCGGTGGAATATGACATTGAACTCGCTTGCTACCGGTCGTTACGAAGTTTACTTGGCGGGAACTGGGGATTACTGGCAAGTTGAATATCATGGATCAACGTTTAGGTTTATTGTGTTGCGTGAGCCGCAGATAACGGCTCCGACGCAAAATGCGGTCGTGGTTGAACAAAAAATTACTATAAGCGGAAGTGGGTTTCCAGGTGCACGTGTTCATCTTCACCATCCGGGGGGCGAGGAGTTCAAAATTGATATTCCAGTAGACGACTACGGCAATTGGACGACCACTGTCGAGGGTGTGCAGCAGGACAGGGAACTCTACTTTGTTTCTCAGCAGGTGTACGGTGGAAAAACGACGTTGCATTCGTCTCCGCCCCATAAACTCCGCCTCCTCGGCCCACCGCCCCTCACCACCCATTCTGCCAACCAGGAAGTGGAGCAGCGGATCACCGTTGGCGGGGTGGTGACCGGCCCATTCAAGAGCGGGACGATCAATGTCTACCGGGACGGCACAACCACGCTGTTGGGGAGCGGGATTGTTCTTGCTACAGGGGGATGGGAGGCTTCTATTACGTTGACTCCGGGGCCCTATACGGTGACGGCCAGTCATGTCTATCAGTCGGTGACGTCATCACGCCGCGCCCCCCTTCGATTGCTGGTGCGGCCACCCAAACCCACGATTACCTCCGCACTTAATGGGGAAACTGTCACCCTGTCGGGTACTGGGTATGACGGTGCCCGAATGGACATCCATTTCGGCGGTGTCAGTTCACCTTATCTTGACGCGGCAGTTTCTTCGGGGCGCTGGAGCAAGGTTCTTCCGCCAGATTTGTTACCGGGCGGGCGGCGATTCGGCGGTCGACAAAGTGTTTCCGACGGCGGTAACGGGCGTATTTATAACGATGGCTGGGCTGTTGAAGTGTCGGTCAACGTCCCGACACCTGTCCCGACCGGGGTCGGCGTTACGGTCAATGGACAACGCGCAACCTTCAAAGGTCGGGGACGTCAGTGGGGCACGAGCACGGTCAGAATCACCATTTACAACAACGGTGTTGCGTTGGTAGGGGTACCACAGGCGAATGTGCAGTCAAATCTCAACTGGGAGACCACGGCAAATGCCAACCTTGCGCCGGGTAACTACACGGCGCTGACGGCTCGGCAATGGGTGAACGATCAGTGGTCCGGCGACAGTGCCGTAATGTCAATGAGCGTCGGTTCGCCTGCTCCGGTTTTCACCGAACCTCCATCGGATACTCCCACTGGACAACGTCCGCAGATTTCCGGCACCGCGTGGCCCGGTTCCGCAATCCTCTTGCAGATCCCGGGCAAACCCGACGTGCCGTTGACGGCAACAAACGGTTCGTTTGTCCTCAACGCCAGCGAAGACTGGGCGCCGGCCACGTACACCCTGAGGGCTACGGCGGCGTTCGGGGGGCAGACCTCTACGGCCGCGAGCCGGACGTTCGTGGTCAAGGCACCGAAGCCTGTGATCACCACCGCGGCCAATGCCGAAGTAGATCTTTCTCCGGTCATCAGAGGCACAGGCTTCAAGAACTGCTGGGTGGTCATTTATTCAAACGTTACTAACCAGCCAATAGGGGCCGGACCGGTAGGGCAGGACAATCAATGGGCGGTGACACTGGTTGAACAGATACCGGGCAATTTGACTCTCTACGCCATCCAGCAGGAATCTCAAACCAGTAGCAATGTATCCGACCGAACCATTGAGCGGACGGTGAAGGTACGTGTCCCCAAACCTGTAATCACGGTGCCTGCACAAAACGGCAAGCCGGCGCGTGAGTCGATGTTCTCCGGCTCGGCGAAGTATCCCGGTACTGTCGAGTTGTCGATCAAGGGGCAAAGCCAGCCCATTCTAAAAGACATTGAAGTGAAACAGGATGGCACCTGGGCGGTGAAGGTGACATTGGCGGTGGGCGGCTTCACCCTGGAGGCGAGGTCGCGGCAAATGACCTACCTCAGTGATCCTGTCGAACGAGTCATCACCGTGGTGCCGGCTATACCCGTGCTCGATACACCGCGAAACGGAGACGCGTTGGGCACCTTGTTGAGCATTTCCGGATTCGGGTATCCGGGGGACACTATCCGTATCTTTAGACGTAATCGTTATCTGCATTTGGGTAACACCACTGTATCGGCCGAAGGTACATGGTCGAAGAGAGTTACTCACGCCATGATGGCCGGTGACGGAATCAGTGTGCATGCTTCAGCCGGTGTAGGCCTGGATTCGAGCCATTCGCCCACCATCAGTTTCCTGTTGCTCAAACTCGCCCCGAAAATCACCGAACCCCAGGCGGGCGATTGGGTCGGGATCCGGCCGCTGTTCAGTGGCCTGGCCACGCCCGGGGCGAGCATCACCGTTGCCTCAGGGGTCAACGCCGACGACGTGCTGGCCCCTGCGACAATAGCCGATGACTCTGGTCGTTGGACGGTGACGGGCAACAAGGATTTGCCGGAAGGCGCCATGCGGGTGATGGCGCGTCAAACGGTGGACGGTACGCCTTCGGAGTGGTTTGAGAGCGGGCGCTTCATGGTGGAACGCAAGACCGCCGGATTTGATGCGCCCGTTGTACATTTCCCGCATGTGGGCCAGGAGGTCGGGCGGTGGCCGATGTTTTCCGGTACGGGGGAACCGGGCGCCGAGGTGCTCATAGTCAAAGAAAATTCGATGTCTACCGAGTTGGGCAGGACGCGGGTGGATCGTGATGGACGATGGGCGTTGCGTTCGCAGATCGAGTTACCGGTGGCGAACACTACCTACCGCTATTCGGTACGGCAGTCGCGTGATGGCGCTATCTCGGCGTGGTTGTTGCCCCACCCCGGTTTTATCGTGAAACAGGTGGCTGAGGCATTTGAAAGTCCGACCATCCTCAAGCCCGTGAACGATGCCTCGCAGTCACTCGAACGGTTGCCTTTGTTCGCCGGTCAGGGTGTGCCCGGGGCAGAACTCAAAGTGTACCGACATGGCAGCTCACAGGTTCTGGCCTCGACGAGAGTGGATGCGCAAGGCAATTGGTCGGTGCGCTGTGAGGTTGAACTTTCGGTGCAAACGGCCGCCCATCAGGTCTCGGCCCGGCAGTTCATGGACGGTCGAGAATCGGTCCTGTCGTCTGTCGTCAGTTTCAACGTAGAAGAGAAACTGGACAAACCGGTGTTCACCTACCCGCCGCAGAATTCGGATGTTTCGCCTCATGCGGTGATTCGCGGTACGGCATTGCCGGGAGGTGAAGTCCGGCTATACAAATCGGGTAATTCCAGCCGAGTGTGGGGCAGCGGCGTTGTTGATGGACAAGGGCACTGGGAGGTTGTGACCGATGCCATGCCGCTGGGAAGTTTTTCAATGGTCGCAAGGGTGTACATGGGTGCAGCTTACTCACAATGGACGACGGCGTTATCTCTGAAAGTCAGCAATATCGGCTGACATACAGAGTTGTGTACTGGCATGGCCCTCTTTGTGAGGGCCTTTTTTTTCTGCGTTGAAGGGCAACAGATTCCGACCAACGGTCATTCAACCTGTCAGATATGACAGTAGCCCCATTTCTGCAACAGGCGCTAAATCGACCTGACGCCAGACACCGACCATTGACTTGATGGCCGATGGCACGATTTTTTGCTTGGGAGTGGCTACCGCAATGAATGCGTCCGACAACCGTCCGGTTCATCAATTGGTCAAGGCTGTACTCGGAGAAAGAAGCGGTGAAACTCCCTCGTCTTTCGATGAGTTCATTGCGCAGAATCCCAGCGTGTTTGAGTTGATAAAGCAGGGGCCGATCGGGTTGCAGGCAATGGGTCTTGGTCGCCAGGAGTCCCACGCGCTGATCGCCCGTGGCAAAGCCCTGGCGTTGTATATCGCCAGGCAGTTTCGCGAGCAGAGCCTGCGTGCTCTGCCGGCTCCAGGCGATGATCAGGCATTGGTGCCGTTGCCCACGTACAAAGAGCAGTTCCAGCCGGACGTCGACGCTGCTGCTCCTGCGGGCAGCCCTGAACACAGTGCTTCGACCACTGCCTATATGGTGGCACTGCGCGAATGGGTAAGGGACTACATCGTGCCGCAGGGCGAACCGGGACAAACCCTCCCGTTGGATGAACGGCGCCCCGATGTGGATGCATTGCTGATCGACGAAATGGCGATCAACCGCGTGCAGTCACGACTGGAAGTCGTCAACTCGGTACTCGAAGCGCAGATCCGGAGCACGCCCGGTTTCGAGTTGCCGAGCATCAAGGCGTATCTGCGCACGATCCGTTTTCATAATTCCCTGCCCTATGACCACGACTGGGAAAGTATTTCCCATGTCGTCGGTGCAGCCCTCAAAGATGGGGTATTGGGGGATATTATTCGCCGGGTCGACCTGAGCTATCCGTATTTCAAGAACCCCGGCGCTCGTGGATCAAGCGCCGATGTGGCCATGCAACTGAGTGGCGGTATCGGGCCGCTGAAGTTGTCGTTGTTGCTGGAAGACCCTTACTTTCCCTTGAATGCGACGATGGCCGGGGCGCCGCTGCGCAGGGTCGATCCTCTGACCCGGCGGGTCGATCCGGATCCGCAAGCGTCTGCGGGGGACTTCTACCTCGAGAACTTTGGCGACCTGGCGAGATTCCTCCCCAGTTTGCGCAGGCTCTGGATTTTCAGGGATGCGACGCGTCTTGATCAACGTCAGGTCGATTGCTTGCTCGGGCGGGTGGCCTTTACACCCAAGCTCTCGGCCAATGCACCTGTGTTGGGTGACCCGGATATACCCCTGACGGGGGAAACCGCCGGCGCCTGGTTTATCAATGACGGTGCAGAACCTGCGATCGATCTGGTCCCAGCCCGCATCGGTGGCCTGTTTGAAATGATCCATGTAGGAGAGGGGGACACGGCGCTGGAACACCGCATGGACCGTATCAACCGCAAGTGCCGCCTGGATCGCATGCTGCAACTGCCCGGTCATCAGGTTGATCAACTGCTGAAGGCTGCGATGCATGCCGAGCGTCGCGGCACCGGTGAGGCGTTAATCTGGATCCGCCCCAATACCCTGCGTTGTCTGGGCCTGTTCAAGGAACTCAATAGGATCCATGACTGCAAGGCTGAAGAGTTCGCAGCGCTCATCGACGTTCTGTCGGTGTACGGCCAGGATGGGCAGCTGTCGCACTTTGACCGTGTCTATAACCGGGATGAAGTGTATGAGGTCCCGTTGTTTGTCGATGACGTCGAGTTTGCGATCATGCCGCGCACGCAACTCGAACAGCAGACGGTGCATCAGATTTGCAGCGCGCTGGAAATCAATTTCGAAACCTACCGCTACCTGGCGATGGTGATTGCCGAGGCTTATGGCCTCAAGACCCACTTGAGGCGCAGCCTGAAGATTCTGTCCAGTTTCTGGCGCCTGGTATTTCTGGGCCGGTTGTTTGGAATCACTCCGATTGAATCGACAGCCCTGCTGCAAACTCTGAGCGAAGGGGAGGGCTTGGCGGCACAACTGGCAGGCGAGCCGGCGGTGTCCAGTTATGGTTCTGCGGACGGTGCGGATGCTCTGAGTGCCATACGCGGGTTGATGACCTGTGCCAATTGGTGCCGGGAATACGATTTGTCCCCCCTGTGGCTGGTGCAAAACATCAATCCGGTTTATGTGCCGACGGTCTGGACCGAATCCCAGGAGCAGTTGCTGCGGCAATTGCGCAGCCAGGTGCAGGCGGTGCGGGTGGATGAGGCCTCGCTGCTGGAGGCAGGCGCGCCGCTACGTGATAGTAACCAGCAGCTCATCCAGTGGCTGAGAGTGCTGGAACCACTGGTGGACGCCGATGGGTTGGTGATCGGCAGTGCCGAGGAAGCAGAGGATCAGTATCTGGAGCGCGCCACTGCCGAGATCAAGGACATTGTGAGCACGATCTATCCGGGGCAAGAGGATGCGGACCGGCGCGAAGCGCTGGAAACCCTTGTCCGCACGATTGTGTTGCGTTGCCGGGACGAGCAGCGGGTGGTGGTGGAAGAGGGCATCTCGGTTTATCTGAAGCTGGATTCATTGCTGGCGACGCAGGTGTTGTCCTGGGCCCAGGGCCACCCTTATGACTTTTTGAAAGAGGCCATGTCGCTGCAACCCGCTGCAAGGCCACGGGAGCAGCGGGTGCCGGAGCAACCGGATTCGTTCCTGCAAATGCTGACAGAGCTGGAGCGGCGCGGCCGGATTGCCGACAAACTGGCGTTGAGCCCACAGATGCTCGCCACACTCCTGACGGGCGAGCAGTATCAATGGTTCAGTCTCGAAAGCCCCTACGAGATCTCGATTCGCTCGGTGTACTACCTGGCGCTCTACCGTCGCGTTATTTCCCGGGCCCGGCAGCCTGAGGAAAAGATCCTCGACTACCTGAGTCAGGTCAACCAGTTGCCCGACGACATGAGTGAGGATGGCCTGCGTCTGGTTCGCGATGCCGCCGCCGACAAGTTGGCGACTTATTTCGGCTGTGGCATCCGGCATGTGCTGGAGTGCGCCAAACATATCACTCTCGACGTTGAAGACAGCGACAGCCCGGCCTGGCCCATTTTGCGCAGTCTGGCGCATTTCGATTTGCTGGAGCGCACGCTGGAGCTGGCCCGGCAAGGGATGGACATCACCGCAGCGTTGAGTCTGGGCGCGTTGTCCCCATTGGATTCTGAGCCGCTTTACGCGAGCGCAGCGCAAAACGCTCTGGAAAGTCTGGCCCGGTTCAACGCCACGACCACCCCACAGGATTCGGCGGAAGTCGGCCAGAGCTTCACCACCCGCTGTGTGGTGGACAACGCCACCCTGATTGCGAACCTGCCACAGGAAGTTGCGGAGTTCGAGATCACCCTCCGGGACTTTTACGGTAACCCGCTCAAACAGGTCGATATTGAAACCAGTACAGATCTGGGGGCGATGCTCACCCCTTTCATCCGTACGGATGACGAAGGACGCGCGTGGGCGCGATTGCAGGCTGGCGCAAGGAAGGGAACCGCCCATTTTCACTACTGGTTGCCGCTCCACGAGCCGATTTATGGTCCGTCGGTGCTGATCGATTGTGATGAGGCGACCCTGAAGTTCAATTCCGAGTTGAGCGGATTGCCGCCCAGAGATCCGGTGCTGGCGGGGCGTCTTCGGGAGCAGGAAATGCACGCCGTGCTGATCGACGATCACGGCAACAGGGGCGCTCACCGTCACGTGGCCTGGTCCACGACGCTGGGTGAAATTCGCCCCAGCCAGACGTTCACCGACAAGGATGGCGTAAGCCGTGTGTGGATCTCCAGCCTGAGCCCGGGGAACGCCTATATCACGGTCAGCAACGTGGAAGGCAGTCACAGTCTCACGTTCAGTCGCCCCATCGTGTTTGCCAATAAACCGCGGATTCTCGACATTCCTTCTATCACTGCGGTTGCGATGGTCGGGCATGCCCTGCAAGTGCGCTGTCAGGTCGTCGGACTGGACGATGGCCCGATAGAAGGTGAGAAGGTGGTGTGGTGGACCAGTGCAGATTCGACAGAAGTCGAGCGACTCAGCGACGCAGACGGCTTCTCTGATTTTTCCGTGGCCGATCCGCAGCAGGGCGAATTGACCGTCTTCGCGAAACTGGGCACCGACCCCAGGGTTGAAGTCATGGTGTGGGTAGCCAGTGATGCCGTCATCCAGAACTATTCGGAGGTCATTCGCTTCCCGGTGGTCGGGGCTTCCCGGCCGACATTGTTGTGGGTGGATGTGAAGGAATCGAGCGCCGCGAATGCGAAACCGGTGAGTAATTATCCTGTGATGTGGAGGGTCGATTCGAATCCTCCCGTGGAAATTACCCTGGCGACCGATGCGCAAGGGCGGTCGGTGTACCCGTTCACGTCGGCAACAGCGGGTAACTTCGTCGTGACCGCCGATTTGGCACTCCATCCAGGGCTTCAGACATTCAACCTGACAGTGCTTAAAGCCTTTGAATGGCAAGTCGAACTGATCACCATTGAGTCCGGAGTTGAGCTCCCTCCTGTACCCATCATCCCCGGTCCCCAGACGCTCACGCTGTTCAGAAACAGCCATTACCGTCTGAAAATCTCACCGATCGACGCCACGCAGCTCAAGGGTAGCCAGGGTGCGCTGGGATGGGCTGCCACTTACTCCACCCGGGAGCTGGGAATGGTGTTCACGCCACCGCTGGCCACGCGCTTTGAGTTCACCGATGCCCCCTATGAAGTGGAGATCCAGATCGCAAACATTCGCAACGGTCAGTTTCAGTTAAGTCTGTTCTGTGATCGCCTGAATGAGGCGCTGGTACTCGAAGGCACGCTGACCAAGCGTCCCGTTACTCGCCGCTCGACTCACCATACCGCGACAAGGAGATAAGCAATGGACACGCTCCAGATCAATGAGCTGATAGAGCGTTATACGGCGGCGATGGTGGAGGCCATCCTGGGACAAAATCTGTGGTCAGGTGCGGTCAGCCTGAACACCCCCGAGGACTTGAGTCAGTATCTGATGTTAGACACTCAGGACAGCGCTCAACTGCAAGCCACCTTGACTTCCTCCACGGTGCGTTGCTTGCAGCAGCATATCCAGTCGGTTTACAGCGGTATGGAGCCGGGTTACGAAAGCAGCCATTTTGACGACGAAGACTTGCAGTACTGGTACCAGTTTCTGAGTCACTACAGCACATGGTCGGCCAATGTGCTGCTCAAGGATCAGGCGGAAAACTACATTGTCCCGTCACTTCGCCTGAAAAAAACCACATTGTTCCGGGCCCTGGAAAACAGCTTGAATCAGATGCGCCTGAGTACCGATTCGGTGCAAAGGGGATTGATGGAGTACACGCAGAGCTTCCAGCGTCTCTGTGATCTCGATGTACTCAGCGGCTATATCGATGGGCAGAACGTACAGGATGCAAGTTATTACCTGATCGGACAGGAGCGGACAGCGCCGTTTGCCTATTATTTGCGCAGTGTCAAAGTCGAGCTGGATAACAACAGCAGAAAAATCAATCCGGCTGCCTGGGGGGAATGGCAGAAGATCGATATCGCCACCACTGGCACCGTGGTGGATATCCGCTGTGTGAACTGGCTGGGCCTGCCGGTCATGGTCTGGTGTGAATGGCGTGAACGCCTGATTGATAACAACGGCGTAGTGCAGACCCCCTGGTCACTGGAGATCAAAGTCGCCTTCAGCTCCCTAAACGGCCAGTGGTCGGCTCCGCTGTCCTTGCATCAGCGTGAGAGCGAGTACGACGTTTCCAATGGACGGTTGACCGTTGTGTCACTGGGCGATGGCGATCCACGAGATGACCGGTTGGCGGTCTGTTATACCAACCGTCACGGTCTGGATGGGCAGGCCTCGTTCCATGAGATAGAAATTCATGAAACCCGCGATGCGTTGTTCCGCAAGGTGCCCGATGACACCGCAACCTTGCTGGAGATGACCTTCGGGCGCTTCGCAAATGCTGCCAGTCTGCAGCAAAAGGTGGTACCTGCGGAGTATTCGACGGTCACCATCACCAGCTCCGTGGTGACGCCGGGGTCAATTAACGCGAATTTGTTTCTGGACGCCATCTACACACGCGAACGGGCACCGGATAGCAAATTCTATGAAGTGCTCAGAGTTCGAGGCCGTTGCAATGCAGTGAAAGAAGAAGGGCGGATGCTCGAGCGGTTGTCGATCAGTTGGCGCGCGGTGACCACCGATACGTCCTTTGACATCAGGATTATCGAGGCCGGCGAGCGGCAACTGCGGATCACATTGACCACCCGCCAAAAGCCGGCTCAGATCCATGCCGTGCAGTTGGCGAAAGGGGAAAGCAAGGAAACCATCCATTCTTTCGCCGTCGATGATTTCAAGGAAACATCGACCGGCGACGGTATTTGGGTGGCAGAAGCCGTGTCTTCCCTTGGCAACGATTTGTTAGTGATTCTGCTGGCAAGAACCCGGGACGAGGTTCGGGCCGGCGCCGGTTTCTCCATCACCGGCCTGAGTGATGCGGTATTGAACGAACAGAATCAGGTAGTGCCGAGGATTCTGTATGCACCTGTCGTCTTCAAGCTTGAATACGCTGCGCGGACTGTGGTTGACCCGGCGGACTGGAGCTCGACCGGCGTACTTGATGGCCAGTACGCAACCCCTTGGCTGACCTATCGCCGTCAAACCTCTTCAAATATCGAAAACTTTCCCATTGGAGATCCAATCGAATTTACTTTCGGTGAGGCGGACGAGGGTAAAAAAGGATATGGGCGCAACTCGTTCGAGGTTTTGCTGACGGAACGGCCACGGTTATACCCAACCCCGTCCATCGACAAGAGCAGCGCTGAGGGCGCGCAGTTTCTGAGCTTCAACAGTAATCAGACACTCAAGTTCTCACGGGTGAACTCCACGTTCGGCCCCGTATTGACCAGCCGCGCGGCGGTCTCGGTGGATGCGTTGCTGGCCTGGGACACCCAGCATGTCGACGAGCCACTCATGCCCGACGGACAGATCGAGGAAAACGGGCCATTCGATGGCTGCAATGGTTTGTACTTCTGGGAACTGTTCTTCCATACCCCGGATCTGGTGGGTTCACGCTTGTCGGCGGAGGGCCGTCATCACGAAGCCCAGGCCTGGTATGAGTACGTCTTCAACCCGTTGGCGCGCGAAATCCCCCCCCCCGAAAACCCGCAGTCCGATGATCCGGTGGTCATTGAGGCACCGGCATATTGGCGCTGCCGGCCGCTGCAGAACGAGACTATCGAGTGCTCCTATGAAAGCGCAGCGCCGTCGGATCCGGACGCGATTGGTTACTGCGCGCCGGTTCACTTCAAGATCGCGATTTTTTTGCGTTATGTGGAAAACCTGATCGAGTGGGGCGACGTTCTTTATCGTCATCTGGATTACGACAGCATGGTTAGTGCGGGGCTCAATTACAGCCGGGCCCTGACGCTGATCGGTGAAGAACCGGTCACTCGAACGGCCAGCACCTGGAAGCCCAGTAAGCTGAGCGACGTGTTGAGCAGGATCCGGGGGCGCGATCAGCTCAAGGCTTTTGAAGCCAGTCTTGATCTCAGCCTGGATGAAGTGCCTACCGCGATGCAGGCTACCCCGCGTTTCGATCTGTTGGGTTCCGGTGTGTTCCGGCCCGGGATCAACGAGCGCCCCAAAGCGTTGTGGACGCTGCTCAACACGCGATTGAACAACTTGCGCAACAATCGTTCGATCGATGGTCAGCCACTGTCGATTCCACTGTTCAAGCGAACGATGGATCCGCTGGCGCTGTTGCGTGCGCAAGCCAACGGCAATCTGGGTGCCGCGCGTAATCCGGGTGGTCAGGTGCAGGTGGTTCCCTACAAATGGCAGTCCGTGTACAACCTCGCGCTGCAAGGTGTGGAGTTCCTGATTCAGCAGGAGGATCAGCTACGGTCATGGCTGGAGTTGCGTGACCGGGGCGAACTGGACGAGCTGCAGCAAAGCCACATGATCGAACTGGCCGACTATGCCCGCTCGATCCACGAGATGACGATTGCCCAACTCGAGGCGACGGCGGCGTCGTTGAGACAAAGCGAAAGCATGGTCAAGGCCCGGGTGCAGCACTATGACCTATTGCTCCTGGAAGGAGTTTCAGCGGCTGAATATGGTGTGCTGGAAAAAAACCGGCAGGCCCGATATGTCTCCGCGGGCTCCGGGGCACTGCGGGCAACGGGGGCGGCGCTGGACCTGCTTCCCAATATCTACGGGGTGGCCAATGGCGGCATGCGTCTGGCGGCCATTCCTTACGCTTTTGCCGAGGTGGCTCAACTGACGGCGGAACTCATGATGCGCGAAGCCGAGGAGGCCAGCATCATTGAGCAACAACGGCGGCGCAAACAAGAGTGGGAGCTTGCCCGCGATCAATCCAATGCCGAGGTTAGGGTGTTGCGTGAGCAACTGCTGGCGCAGGAGCATGCGATCAGCGCCGCCAGGGCCAGCCTGCAACAGACCGAAATATCCAACAACCAGGCGAGGGCGGTGTACGCATTCTACAAAAATCGTACGACTGGCCGGGAGCTGAGTAACTGGGTCGTGGGCCAGGTGAAGACGCTGATCTACCAGGTCTACGACGTCGTTGCCGGACTGTGCCTGTGTGCCGAAACCTGCTGGCAGTACGAAATGGCCGACTACAAGCCGCGGTTTGTCCGACCGGATGTGTGGATGGATACCTATCACGGGTTCACAACCGGTCAATCGTTGAAACTGGATCTGTTGAGGATGGCTTCTGCCCGTATCAAGCGCGACGAGCATCGGCTGCAGCTGGTGAAAACGATATCGCTCAAGAACCTGGATGCGAACCGCTGGGAGAGCTTCAAAGAATCGGGAACGCTGCAGATCAAGCTGAGCGAAGAACTCTTCAATGAAGACTACCCGGGGCACTACTGCCGTCAGGTCAAGGGCTTGTCCCTGACGTTTCCCGGCCTGTTGGGACCGTACCAGAATATTTGCGCGACGCTGGTGCAAATCAGCAGTTCAACGCTGCTTGAACCGGATATCGAGGCTGTCAAATACCTGCACACTTCGACCGGCGTTGCGCCGCCAGGTTCGCTGGTGCAGAACCTGCGCCCTTACCAACAGATCGGTCTGTCTCTGGGGCTGGATGACAACGGCCTTGCCCAGTGGATGGATGACGGCCGTTACCTGCCTTTCGAAGGCACGGGCGCCCATGCCGAATATGTACTGACCCTTCCCAGGTCTGGCCAGCCTTCCCAGGAGCGCCTTCTGGATTCATTGACAGACGTCATTCTGACGCTGGTTTATCAAGCGCGGGATGGTGGGCAGTCCTTCGCCAGGGATGTTGAAGACTTGCTCAAATCCAATGCCGAAAACAATTCGCCCGACAAGGCACGCGTACCAGGCGTGCAAGGATGATGCGGTCATGAACGAACACGTTATTTATGCCAGCCATAACTTCATCGTCAACGGTGATTTTGCGAACCAGCTGGATGGCTGGATTATCAGTGACGAGCAAAAGGTCACCCGGCAAGAAGGGGTATGGGAGGGAAAAACGATCGGATTCATGAGCGCCGTGAATACGGGGACTGGCGAACAGACAATCGCCCTGGCACCGCTGCCGCGCCCGACTGCTGGCAGAGCAGTTTACGAGTTGAGATTTTTCTACGAGGCGGTTCAAGGTGCGGAGGGTACGCTGAAGATCAATCCGAGCCTGGGTGGGGAGGTGGAGCTCAGGCTTGTACCCTCGCGTGAGGCCGACGCCGAACAGACATTGAAGCCCGACCAGTTGCTGCTGGATCTCAATCTTGTCGAGTACCCGTACACACTTGCACTCGCTCCTGATGAAACCAGCGTCAAATTTACCATCATCAGTCCGGATAACGGTGGGCCGGGCCGGCCTGGTGCCGTGCGAGCCACTTTCGTGAGTGTGGAATTATGGCTGGAGCCTTTGCGGCTGGACAGCGTGATAATTGATGGCGAGCCACAGTCCCCCGAAGAAAAACTGCACTTATGCTTTGGCGCCAGTCATGCGCTGGCACTGCAACTGGCGAGCGACAGTCTGTGGTCTGGAACGAATGCGGGATTGCTGGTGAATGATGGCGTGGTGGATCCCGAGCGGATTCTCAGTGCCAACCCGTCTTTTGGGCAGGAACATTCCGTGGACGTTCCGTGGGAAATCTTCTGTGCCGATATTTTTGAAGACAAAGAGATTGAGCGCTCTTTGGCCATACGCAGCGAGTACACCGCCCAGACCTACCCGTTGAACGCGGTTTGCGGGCACTTCCAGCTCGACGTTATCCCGTTGCAGGAGGCCGACTGGTATCCAGTGATCGATCTGGATGAAAGTGTAGAGCTACGTGTGCGGGTGGTGTCCCATTACACCCAAACGCCTCTGGCCAACCGCGAGGTCACCTGGACGCTGAAAGGCCCGACTCCTGCGGACGATGTTGTGTTGCTCAGGCAATTCTCGGACGAGAACGGTGAGGCCGGCCTTACCTGGATACCGGATACCGCAGGCGACTGGCTAATCGATGCCTCTGTAGACAGTCACTATAAAAAGGAAGATGCCCGGTATGCGTTCGCGGTGCGTGCGTTGAAGGAGGATCCATGGTTGAGCGCAAAATTTGCCTTGGATGGCTCACCGCGTGAGTGGGCTTGGGGACACGAAACGGGATATCCCTGCCGCGGCGCGACCCATGAGGTGACGCTGGCCTTTGCGGAGGGGCACGCATTGGCCGAAACCGAACTGGCATTGCATTGGGACAGGAATGACACTCCGGGCGATCTGGGTATGACGTTCACGCCGGATCTTGACGACCTCAACCCGGTCGAAGGGCGGGGGCATAAGTGGGAGGTGGTGTGTGGCAACCAGGGAGACAGTCTTTTCGGGCTCAGTGTCAGTTGTTCGAAGCTGTTGCGGCACTCGCCTTTGCAAGAGCTGGTCCTGGCCCATAACTGGTTGGTCATCGGTGAGGTGAAGCCTCCGTCGAGGTTTCCTTCAGTGGGCGGTGCCGATCTGCGGCTGGAAGTTCAGATACTGTCACAGGTTTTCGGCATGGGGGGCGTATCAGGTATTGAGGTTCAGTGGCGTGTTGGCTCAGGCCCTGAAGAAACCTTGCTCACCGGTGATGATGGTTGGTGTGTATACCTGTTTAGTCCGAGCGAGGAGGGGAATTTTACAGTGACGGCCAGAGTGGCCAGCCCTCATGATGAGCAGTATCACGAGCATGTATTCGAGATCACTGTTTTGGCTGAGGATCCCTGGAGCAGGCTGGTCACGGTGACGCTCAATGGTCTGCGCGAAGAAAGGGTCGGACTTCTATGTTTTCGTAATACCGCGCCTGTGGATCTGCTGATCATGCCGGGTGACGATACGCTTCTGGACGAAGATATTTACCTGGCGCTGACGAATGAAGAAAACCTGGATCTGAAATTTCATATCGAGCCTTCTCCGTCGACCCCTCGGAAGTTGACCCGCAGCGGCCTGACCTGGAAGGTCAGTTCAACCTCCGCCATCAGTGCATCTTTTCAGTTGCATGTGTGCCATGACGAGTTGGCGCCCTATGAATTGCAGGGGCGACTTCTCTCGCCAACGCTTGAAGGAGAGGGTGAGCTCGAGTTTGACGAAAAGCCTATCGAAGGCATCATCACGCATCCCTGTCTGGGTGGGACGCACACGTTAAAGTTTAATCCCCGTTTCGGCAGCCTGTTGATCGGACTTGATATCGTTGCGAAATGGGTGGATGAGTCAAATCGTGATCTCAACGTGAAACTTGTGCCGGATCATGCAGTGGCTCTCCCAAGTGGTGGCCTGGAATGGATGCTCGATGCTCGCGACAGCGCTGAGGGCGGAACGTTGGCACTGGCGCTGGAGCTCTCTCAACCCGGTTACACGTTCCCTGCACTGCCTATGGTATTGGCGCACAACCGTATGGAGATCACCGATCTGCGTGGGCTCACGTTCGATCCGATTGTGGGCCAAACCTTTTTTCTGGAGGTCAAGAGTCAGTCGTACTATACCCAGCGCTCAGTACCGGGACTCGAAGTGAGCTTCGCACACGAGGGCACTTCAACACTCATTCCGACATCGGAAAATGGTTGGGCTCGCTGTGCTATTACCGCCACTCGGCCGGGTGATCAGCCAGTGCGTGCCGAGCTAACAAGCCCCTACGATGGCCCTGTTGGTCCCTCATTTACATTTGATGTCAAGGTTCTGGCCGCCGCCGAGGCGTCGGATTCGTCCACGGTGTCGCCGTCCACACCGCTCACGCACGAGGGGGGAGAGGTGTCTGATGAGCAGAAGTCGGTACTCAGTGGACTCGAGATCGAGAAGGTGCGTGAGTCCTCATGTGATCCGGTGGTGGGCGAAAGCGTCCGGCTGGGCCTCAAGGTTGTATCGTCGGGCACACGACGGGCAGCGTCCGGTGTGGAGGTGACGTTCGTTGCCGAGCAGAAAACCATCCAAGTGATGACGGATGCTCAGGGGTGGGCGTATTTCTCCTACCGTCCGGAAAACTCAGGGGAGGTTTCGGTAGTTGCTACGGTTGAGCACGTCGAAAATAGTGCCGAGGCGCCGCCGTCCCATACTTTCCGTATCAAGTCCCTGGCCGCAGATCCCTGGGCCGATGCCCTGATTCAGTTGGGCACCGATGGGGCGAATTCGGTCTGGGGGCAAGCAACGCTGTTTCCGCGGACCCCGCAGGTGCATGTCATCAGGTTATCGGTCGGCAATGCCAGCAGTCATCTGCTCAATCGCGATATAAGCCTCGGGCTGAAGGGCTACTCCTCCGCCCGGGACGTGGGATTGACCGTTGTGCCAGCGTTGGGTGTGCCTCGGCAATTGACCAGTGCCGGCCTGGAATGGCAATGCACCGGTACCATCGGCGGTGCCTATAACGTTGTACTGGAGGCTTCTCGTCTACTCAACCAATCGCCTCTCAATCTGAATTCGCTGGGGCCTGTACCGCCTGCGGGTTTGGCCGAGAGTTAGAGGGCGGCGGCTTTTTTCCAGCTCAGGTATTGCGTCACCAACCCGGCTCCCAACTCCCCGGGTCGAGCTTCCAGCACCGCAACACCATGGGCAATCAAGTGCTCATGGCGTTGCACGCTGGCATTCAGATAGTCCACCACGCTGCAATAGGCCAGCGCTTCGTCCAGTGTTTCTACCGGGCATTGGCGTATTTCATCGAGCACGGTTTCCCGAAGGCTGGCCACCAACACCCGGTGTCGAACACTCAGGCGTTTGACGGCGTTCAACAGGTTATCATCGTCTTCGTCGCGCAGATGGGTGATCAGTATCACCAGTGCCCTGCGTTTTTGTTTCGCCAGTATCTGATTGGCCGCTGCCTGGTAGTCGGCGGTCCGTTGTGTGCTGTCGAGATCGTAAACGCTGTTGAGCAATACGTTGAGATAACCGGTGCCTTTGACCGGCGCCAGGTATCGCGGCCGATCGCTGGCGAAGGTGCTAAGGCCCACTGCGTCACCCTGGCGCAGCGCCACATGACTGAGCAGCAGGCAGGCATTGAGCGCATGGTCGAAGTGCGACAGTTCATCGTCCTGACTGCGCATGCTCCGGCCACAGTCGAGCATGAAAATAATCTGCTGATCGCGTTCGTCCTCGTACTCGCGGGCAATCGGTGTGCGCTGGCGTGCCGTGGCTTTCCAGTCGATCTGGCGCAGGCTGTCGCCTTCTCTGAATTCTCGCAGTTGGTGAAACTCCAGACCCAGACCGCGTCGCTGTCGTTGACGTACCCCGAGTTGGCTGAGTCGATTATCCACCGCCAGCAACTGCCCACCGTAGAGCTTTGCAAAGTCCGGGTAGACGCGAATGTCGCCGGGTACGTCGAGCAGGCGTTTGCCTGACCACAGACCCAGCGGGCTGGGCAGGTTGACTTCGCAATGCGCGAAGGTGAAGTGACCGCGACTGAGCGGGCGCAAGCGGTAGCCGACCTCGCTGAACTGGCCGGGTTGCAGCGCGACCGACAGCGGCAGGTTTTCGAAACTCAACCCCTGTGGCACATGATCAAACATCTCCAGCGTTAGCGGCTCGCTGAAGACGTGACTGACCTGCAGCCGTACCTCGCTCCAACGGCCGAGTGCCAGGCTGCCGGGCATTTGCCGCTGCACTCGGGGCGAGGGCATGCGCCGCAGGCGAACGGCGTCGAGCAACGCCAGCACCAGCAGGGCCAGCAGCAAACCCCAGTTGATCGCCGGCAGGCTGGCGGGCGTCTGGATGTCGAGTGCCTGCACGGTGCCCAGCAGCGTGCCAACGGCGAGCAGAATGGCCAGCCAGATCAGCAGCAGGCGTGATGGTTTCATGGCGCTGCACCGGGCTGTTTACTGAAAAGATCGCAGCCTGCGGCAGCTTCTACATAGAGCGCGATCCCCTGTAGGCGCTGCCGAAGGCTGCGATCTTTTGATTTTTCCTGAATTCTCATAGGCGCGGCGCCGGCACTTGGTCGAGCAGTTGCTGCAGCACCTGGTCCACCTGCAGACCTTCGATGTCCAGCTCCGGCGCCACCCGCACCCGATGACGCAACACCGAGAGCGCGCAGCCCTTGATGTCATCGGGGATCACGAATTCGCCGCCACGCAGCAACGCCCGGGCGCGGGCGCAACGCACCAGGGCGATGGAGGCACGCGGCCCGGCGCCGAGGGTCAGTCCCGGCCAGGTGCGGGTGCTGCGCGCCAGGCGCACGGCGTAATCGAGCACCTGATCGTCCAGCGGCAGGTCACTGGCGATGCGTTGCAAGGCCTGCACATCCTTGGCTTGCAGGACCGTGCGCAGCGGCTGCACATCGAGCATGTCGGCGCGGGTCGAGCGGCTGACCTGACGCACCATGTGCAGCTCCTGCTCGGCATCCGGGTAGTCCATGCGCACCTTGAGCATGAAGCGGTCGAGTTCGGCTTCCGGCAGCGGATAAGTGCCTTCCTGTTCGATCGGGTTTTGCGTGGCGAGCACCATGAATGGCTGGGCGATGGGCAGCGCCCGGCCTTCGAGGGTGACTTGGCGTTCCTGCATCGCTTCGAGCAGCGCCGCCTGGGTCTTCGCCGGTGCGCGGTTGATCTCGTCGGCCAGCAGCAGGTTGGTGAACAGCGGCCCCTTGCGCAGCTTGAACTGCTCGGTGTGCAGGTCGTACACCGCGTGGCCGGTGACGTCGCTGGGCATCAGGTCCGGGGTGAACTGGATGCGCGCGAACTCGCCGCCGAAGCACCGCGCCAGCGCCCGCACCAGCAAGGTCTTGCCCAGTCCGGGTACGCCTTCGAGCAGCACGTGGCCACCGGCAATCAACGCGGTCAGCACGTCGTCGATCACGCCGTTCTGGCCGATCAGGGCCTTCTGCAATTCGCCGCGCACCGCTTGCGCCAGCTGGCTGGCACGCTGGCGTTGCTGGGCGGCGTGGCTGGCGCTGCCGGGCTCGATCTGTTCACTCATAGCGTGTTCCTCAAGGTTTGCAGGTGGGCCACCTGGCGGCTGAAATCAGCGCTGCTCATGCGCTGTTTCGGCACCGGGCTCAGGGCCTGGCTGATGGCGCGGGTCGGCTGTCGGGTCAGGCGCGACAGCACCAGCCATTGCTCGGCCACGTTCAATTGGTCGAAGCCGGGATGGCGGCGTCGGGCGCGGCGCAGTACGTCCTGTTGCAGGGCTTGCAACAGTGTGTGCTGGCCGTTGTGGCGCAGGATGAAATCGGCACTGGCGCGCAGGTGTTCCTGCAACTGGCGGCGAGCCTGTGGGGCGGGCGCGAGCAGTGGCCCATGGCGCGCACCGACGTGCCACAAGCCCAGGCCGATCAGCGCGAGCAGAGCAACGATGGCTTGTGGGAAATAGCGCCAGAGCAGGGTCGGCAGGCCGTCGTGTGCCGTGTTGAAAAGCAGCGTGACGTCAGTGTCGGCGCTCAGGTACCAGAGCAGCCAGGCGTTGTCGTGTTTGCTGATGGCGGGGGTCTTCCACAACTCGGCATCGGTGACCACGGTAATCGAGCCGAGGCCGTAGGCCAGTTGCATCATATGCGTGGCCTTGGCGCTGTTGGCCCAGGCTTGCGCGAGATTCTTCGGGTCATCCAGATGAAACGCGGTGTCGAAACCGGCGTAGGCGGGAGCGTCCTCGTCCTCCAGGTACAGCTTGGTCAGGTTCGGGTACGGGTCATCGGCCAGTTCTGCCGGCGGCTCCTTGAGATTCTTGCTCAGGGACTGGTGCAGTTGCACTCGGTCCAGCAACAGGTCATCGCTCTGTCCGGCCTGTTTATCCCACAGCGCTTCGGCGACGAACACCAGGCGTCCGCCGGCGCGTGCCCAGTTCAGCACCTGATCGACCTGGCGCGGGGGCATCCGCGAGCGCTCGCTGAACAACAGCAGGGTGTGCCGACGCGGATCGATGTCGGGCAGCACCGCCAGCGTTTCGGCATGGCCGACCTTGAGGCCGCGCTCGCGCAGGAACATTTCCGCCGCCAGATAGGGATTGGCCTGGGCCTGGGGCGAAGGGCCGTGATCGATCACTTCCTGATAGGGCCTGGCCTTGAGGTACAGATAGAAGCTCAACGCTGCGAGCAGGGCGACAATCAGCCCGCCGATCAGCCACACGTTGCGCCGGTTCAAACGCGTACTCCCGGGCCGAACAGGGCACGCCAGCCGTTACACAGTTCCTGTTGCAGATGCGCCGCCGGCACACGATGCCCGTACGCCATGTTCTGCCAGTGCAGCGTCAGGGTGCGGCTGAAACTCAGCAGTTCCGGGCGCTGCAACTGCTCGACCCGCAGCAGCACCTGATGCTCGGTGTCGGCAGGTTTCAAGGTCAGGTCGAAGTCATGCAGCAGGCGGCTGAGCAAGCCGCGATAGAGCAGGCCCAGCGCGGCGCGTGGCTGGCTGTGCCAGAGTTGTTCGGCACTGGCGGCGATGTCATCGGGCAGGGTTTGCGGGTCCAGATCCAGGCCGAATGCTTGCTGCGGTACGGGTGGCCTGACGCGGGCGGGCAGCTTCGCCCGGCGACTGACGAAGGTGCGCAGGAACTCGCGGTAGCGCCAGATCAGCCAGCCGATAGCGGCGATCAATGCCCCCCACAACAGCACTTCAATCAGGGTGCCCAGCGCATTGAAGCGTTGACTGTCGAGCCAGCCGAGCAGGGTCTTCAACCACTGCGGCGCCTCACCGGGCCTGGCCTCGGCGGGGGTGGCCGGGTCGTCGCCAAAGCGATAACGGGTCACGCTTTCCTTGTTCTTGAACGGTGGTTGTTCCAGCAACGCCTTGATGCTGTCGTGCGCGGCCTGGCTGGTCAGCGGTTGGTGCAGCAGGCGTGGCGCCTGCGGCGCGCTGGCGGGATCGGCCGCGGCCCATACGGGTGGCACTGCTGGTAACAAAAGGCAGACGGCCAGCAGCAAACCCAAAGTGCTGCTGTTCAGACGCTGGCGCAAACGGCGAAACACCAGCTCGATGTCCCACGCTTCCAGGGTGGTGCGCCGGTTCAGATACAGGCTGAAACCGCAGGCGACATACACCGGCTCCCAGATCACCAGCACCAGCGCATAAAAGGTATTGGTCAGGTGCTCCAGCCAGCGCCAAGGGTGATCGGCGTCGAGGATCAACGATTGCCAGTCCCAGTCGGTTTCGATCGGCTGCGGCAGCAGCATGTAGAACAGTACCATCAGGCCGATCCACAGCGCGGTCTCCAGGTGCATGCCGATGATCGTCAGCCATTGTGCGGCGCCGGCATTGCGTTGCAACAACACCTGCAGACGTTGCTGGCGGGCCGCACCGTCGAGGCCTTCAAGCTGCAACACCGGCAGCAGAAAACTGCGGCTCAGGCTCAGGCGGCGCCAGGTCAGGCTGGCCAGCAGTTGCGGTTTGAGCAACCGAGGAAATTCGCCCAGGGCCTGTTTCAGAGTCGGTGTTTCGCCGAACAGGGCCTTGGACAGGATGTACAGTGGCAGGCGTTCGTAAGCCGGTTTCAGCCACCAGAAAATGAACACCGCCAGCGACGGCGAATCCCACAGCAACAACGTCAGCAAGGCGAACAGCGGCAGGGTGACGATGGCCCAACTGGTCATCAGCAGACGCCGGTGCTGCTGACTCATGAGGACGCCCAGGTCCATGGCTTCCCAGGTGCTGCGCGGGCGGATGGCTACGGTGGCGTCACTCAGGCGCATGGCGTGTCCTTCCGGCAAACAGCAAGTACGCCGCCACCGCCGCCCACAGCGCCGCGCCGACCAGATATTTGGTCAGCGGGGTGACGCTGGTTTTTGATGACCAGTACGCCTCGACGAAAGCGGCGATCAACAGCAACAGTATGACCCCGCACACCAGCAGGACGCTCTTGCGCGCGGCTTCCACCAGTGCCTCGCCACGCGTCAGACGCCCCGGTGCGACCACTGCCCAGCCCAGTTTGAGGCCTGCCGCTCCAGCCAGGGCAATGGCAGTCAGTTCAAAAGCGCCGTGGCCGATCACGAACGACCAGAACGTCTGACCAAACCCGATCTCGGTCAGGTGTCCGGCCACCGCTCCGATGACCAAGCCGTTGTAGAACAGGAAAAACGCACTGCCCACCCCCAGCAGCAAGCCACTGGCGAAGGTCTGGAAAGCGATGCCGATATTGTGCATCACGTAGTATCCGAACATCACCCAGTCTTCACTGGCGGCGCGTTCGGCCGAGCGCCCGAGGTGCCCGGCCACCGGATCGTACAGGCTCTGCATCTCGCGCACCTGTTCGGCGGGGATCAGGTTGTAGATCAGCTCGGGATAGGCATATACCAACAGCGCAAAACCGATCAGGCTGCCGAAAAACAGCAGGCCGGCAGCCAGCACGAATGGCCATTCGGCGCGCACCAGTCGGGGGAAGTCGGCGAGGATGAAACCCAGCAGGTTGGCGCCGAAACGACTGCGGTGCCGATACAGCTGCTGATGGCCGCGCAACACCTGTTGCTGCAGCGAGTCGATCAGAAAACTGCTGTAGCCGCGCTCCTGCGCCAGCGCCAGATGCTGGCACACGCGCCGGTAAGCCTTGGGGAAACTGGCCACCTGAGAAGTGTCCTTGCCGTGTTCGAGGCGCTCGAGGGCCAGCGTGTAACGCTCCCATTCGGCCTTGTGGCGGGCTTCGAAAAGACTCTGTTTCATGTCGGACCCAACAAGCCGCGGGCGATGCCGTTGAGTTCGCTGACCGCTTTGGGCGCCGGGATGTGCAGCGGCTGGGCCAGCAGGGCCGCCAGCTCATTGACCCGCGCGGGTGACAGTTCAGCCTGGCGCTCGGCGAAGGCAAGCAGCGCGCGTTGTTCGCTGAGATTGAGCGGCACGGGCGCGCTGCGCGGCTGGGCGTCGGGTAATTGCGGGCGGAGCAGGGCGCGTTCGCTGTAGACCACCAGGGTGCCGGCGGCAATGTCGCCCAGGCGCTTGAAGGTCGGGTGTTGCAGGCAACTGATGGCGCCAAGGAAGTAGCCGAACGGCAGCAGATCGACAAAGCGCAACAGGTTGCGCAGCAGCGAGGCCGACCAGCCGATGGGTGTGCCGTTATCGTGGATCACCCGCAGCCCCATCCATTGCTTGCCCGGCGAACGGCCCTGATGCAGCACTTCGAACAGCACCATGTACCACCAGCTGACGGCAAACAGCAGCAGCGACCCCAGGCCCATGCCGAGCTTGCCGAGAAACGCCAGTGCCAGGAACAGCACGCCGAGGAGGGCGCCGCGAATGCCCAGGTCGATGCCGAAGGCCAGGGTGCGCACCATCAGACCGGCCGGGCGCAACGGCAGGTCGATGCCTTCCGGGGTTTCCACTTGATAGCGGGTATCGAGTGGCGGGTTCAGCGGTGCTTTCCGTGGCGCTGCTGTGTTCTCGAGCATGGGCTACCTGATGGGGCCGGATCGGGATGCGAAGTCTGTCCGATGCTAGCAGCCTCTTGGGGGAAAACGACATAACTATGTATTGCACATCGTGTGGCGCACGGTGGTTGAATGACAGAGCGCTGGCCGCGATGGCGGTTCAACGCCTAGACTTCGCCGATCTTCAGTTCAGGAACCGCCCGTGACTTCAATCTTTTGGTACGACTACGAAACCACCGGCATCAATCCCCGCAACGATCGTCCGCTGCAGGTGGCCGGGATTCGCACCGATCACGATCTCAATGAAATCGACGAACCGGTCAACCTCTACTGCCAGCCCAGCGAAGACATCCTGCCGCATCCCGCTGCGTGTGCAATTACCGGCATCACCCCGAGCCGTCTCGCCGAGCAGGGTCTGAGCGAAGCCGACTTCATGACCCGGGTGCACACGCAACTGGCAGCGCCGGGCACCTGCGGCGCGGGTTACAACACCCTGCGGTTCGACGACGAGATGACCCGCTACAGCCTCTACCGCAACTTCTTCGACCCGTACGCCCGCGAGTGGCAGGGCGGCAACAGTCGTTGGGATCTGATCGATGTGGTACGCGCCGCCTATGCGTTGCGCCCCGACGGTCTGGTCTGGCCGACCGATGACGAAGGCAAGGTCACCCTCAAACTCGAACGCCTGACGGCCGCCAACAACATCGACCATGGGCATGCCCACGAAGCCTTGTCGGATGTGCGCGCAACCATCGCCCTGGCGCGGTTGATCCGCGAGAAACAGCCGAAGTTGTATGACTGGCTGTTTCAACTGCGCAGCAAGCAGAAGGTCATGGATCAGATTCGCCTGCTGCAGCCGATGGTGCATATCTCTGGACGCTTTTCGGCGGCCCGGCATTATGTCGGTGTGGTGCTGCCATTGGCCTGGCATCCGCGTAATCGCAATGCCTTGATCGTCTGTGACCTGCACCTCGACCCGCAAGGCTTGCTGGATCTGGACGCCGATACCCTGCGTCAGCGTCTTTACACCCGCCGCGACGCGTTGGCCGAGGGTGAACTGCCGGTGCCGCTCAAGCTGATTCACATCAATCGCTGCCCGGTGGTGGCGCCGTTGTCGGTATTGCGTGCCGACGATCAGCAGCGCCTTGGGTTGGACATGGCGCTCTATCAGGCGCGTGCGCTGCGGCTAAGTGACGCACAACAAGTTTGGAAAGATAAAGTTACGGCAATGTATGCCAGCGAAGACTTCACCCCGAGTGAAGACCCGGAACAGCAGTTGTACGATGGATTTATCGGTGATCGCGATCGGCGTCTATGCGAGCAAGTGAGGACGGCGGATCCGGCGCAGTTAGCGCAAGAACACTGGCCGTTCGATGATGAACGTCTGCCTGAATTGCTCTTTCGATATCGCGCACGCAACTTTCCCGAGACGTTGAATTCTGCAGAGCAAGAGCGCTGGAGAATATTCTGCCAGCAGCGTTTGTCCGAGCCGCAAATGGGCGCACCTAATACCCTGAGATCATTTGCCGAAGCCGCGCAGCAATGGGCGCTTAGTGCTACGCCGCTACAGAATCAAGTGCTCAATGAGTGGCAGAGTTATGTCGAGGCATTGCGCAAACGTTTGAATCTTTGAAATCGAACATAGTGTCTCCATGAAAGGCCGCGCATAAAAAAACGCCAGCGTATGCTGGCGTTTTTCATGGGTCGCAGAAGCAATCGGCGACCGGCGTTGCGGCTTAGCCCAGCAGGGTAGCCCAGCCTTCAACCACGTCACCGCCCCACTTGGCTTTCCACTCTTTCAGAGTCTTGTGGTTGCCACCTTTGGTTTCGATGACTTCGCCGTTGTGCGGGTTTTTGTATTGTTTAACTTTGCGTGCGCGCTTGGTGCCGGTAGTTTTTACTGCGGCGCCACGGGTGCCTTTGGTTTTCGACTCTGGATCCAGCAGGGCGATGATGTCGCGCAGGGACTTGGAGTATTCGCCCATCAGGGTGCGCAGTTTGCCTTCGAATTCCAGCTCGGCTTGCAATTTGTCGTCTTGCGACAGGTTCTTCAAACGGGCTTGCAGCTCTTTGATTGCTTCTTCAGTGGCACGATATTCGTTGATCAAGGACATGATAACTACCTTATGAGGTGTTGAATGGCAGGGACAGTGCCGCAATAATAGTCAGGCTGTTTCATCAAGTAAACATTTAAGCGGTTTTTTTATTTGAATTAGTTACGTGAAATAACCGGTAAATTGAATGCGCTGTTAAATAATGTGATGCAGTCATCACGAATATTCACAATTATCCACCTGAACAATGCTGCAGGCGCGTCATCCCCTTCGTGTGCGCGGCGCCGAGAAACCCTGAACCGCTCGTTTTCCGCGGACAGGGTCATCAATACTGCAGTTTCCGCGCGCAGTCGCTAGAATGCCCGCCTTTGCGAAGTTCTGGAGTTTCCCCCCATGCGCACCTTTCGGTTGGTGATTTCCTGCCCTGACCGCGTTGGCATCGTTGCCAAAGTCAGTAACTTTCTGGCATCCCACAACGGCTGGATCACCGAAGCGAGCCACCATTCGGACAATCAGAACGGCTGGTTCTTCATGCGTCACGAAATTCGTGCCGATTCGCTGCCGTTCGGTATTGAAGTGTTGCGCGAGAAGTTTGCGCCGATCGCCGAAGAGTTCTCGATGGACTGGCGCATCACCGACACCGAGCAGAAGAAGCGCGTAGTGCTGATGGCCAGCCGCGAATCTCACTGCCTGGCCGACTTGCTGCACCGCTGGCACAGCGATGAGCTCGATTGCGAAATCTCCTGCGTGATTTCCAACCACAATGACCTGCGCAGCATGGTCGAGTGGCACGGCATTCCTTATTACCATGTCCCGGTCAATCCGCAGGACAAGGAACCGGCATTCGCCGAAGTGTCGCGTCTGGTCAAACAGCACGATGCCGAAGTGGTGGTGCTGGCGCGCTACATGCAGATCCTGCCACCGTCGTTGTGCCGCGAGTACGCGCACAAGGTGATCAACATTCACCACAGCTTCCTGCCGTCGTTCGTCGGCGCCAAGCCGTACCATCAGGCGTCGCTGCGCGGCGTGAAACTGATCGGCGCGACCTGCCACTACGTCACCGAAGAGCTGGACGCCGGTCCGATCATCGAGCAGGACGTGGTGCGTGTCAGCCACAGCGACAGCATCGAAGACATGGTGCGTTTCGGCCGTGACGTCGAGAAGATGGTGTTGGCCCGGGGCCTGCGTTATCACCTCGAAGACCGCGTGCTGGTGCACGGCAACAAGACCGTGGTGTTCTGATCGAACCCACGCATGCTTGAATAATGAAGGGCCTGGGCGTTCAATCGTTCCAGGCCCTTTTTTCGTTTCAGCCCTTGAGGAACTGCCCGTGAGCGATCCACTGGACAAAGCCACTTCGAAAGCGCCTGCGACTCTGGGGGAGGGCTGTCTGAGCCGCTACGACCCGGATGACCTGAGCCCGGAAGACGGCACCGAGTTTCCCGGGGCGGCGGAGTTGTGGGAGCAGGTGAAGCCCGAACCGGATGAGGACAGTGAGTCGGCCTGAAAAGATCGCAGCCTGCGGCAGCGCCTACATTGAATGGCGAACCCCTGTAGGCGCTGCCGCAGGCTGCGATCTTCAGGCTTGTCGAATCTTCAGCAGTTTCTTGAGCAATGGCCGTCCCAGCATCAATAGAAACACCGGGCCGCCCACCAACAGATAGAAGTAGAACGTCACCACCCGCCAGATCAGAATCGCCGCCGCGGCGGTGGATTTGCCGACCATCGGCGCCAGCAGCGCCGCCGAAGTCAGTTCCGCCGCGCCTGCGCCACCGGGCAACAGGCTCATTTGGCCGGCGCCCAATGACAGCATCTGCACCAGAAAACTCCAGGCCCATTGCAGGTCCGCGCCCAACCCGCGCAAGGCCAGGTACAACACGCTGTAGCGCAGCAGCCAGTGCATGCAGGTCAGGGCGAAGACTTTGACCAGGGTCTGCCACGGCAACTTGAGCGTGTCGATAAACGCGTCGAGAAAATGCAGCAGCTTGCGCGCCCAGCGCCGGCGAGTGGCGGGTTGCACGTTCAGGCGGGCGAGCAGGCGCCCGCTCAGGCGGATCAGGCGGCGGTGGTAGCGCGCCAGCAGCACGCAACTCAATAGCCCGCCGAACAGCGACACCGCACTGACCATCAGCAACCACTCCAGGCGGTCGCTGAGGTGCTGAAACAACGCGTAAATCAGAATGCCGCTCAGGGCGCAGAGAAAGAACAGCAGATCACTCAACTGATCCATGGCAAACACTGCGCTGCCCCGGGCCGGGCGCACGCCGCAGCGGGCGAGCAACGCCATGATTGTCAGCGGCCCGCCACTGCCGCCGGGGGTGGCGCAGTAGGCAAACTCTGCGGCCATGACCACGCCCAGGCTTTTCAGCGGCGTGACCCGCTCCCGCTGATCGCCCAGCAGCAGTCGCAGGCGCAGGGTATTGATGCCCCAGCAAAGCAGGATCATGCCGAACATGATCAGCAGCCATTGCAGCGGAAAGTTCTGCAGCCGCGCGCCGATTTCACCGCCGCCGAGCAGCACCGGAATCAGGACGGCGGCGAGCAGGCCGATCAACAGCACAATGCCGCGACTCATGCCGCGCGTCCCATCCGCTCACGTTGATAGATCAGCCAGTCGATTTTGCTCATGGGCTTGCGTCCTTCCGCCAGCAGTCGTTCAAGGGTGTGTAGCCAGTAATCACGCGCGAACGGATGACGCATGTCTACCGGGTGCAAGCCTAGACGAATCACCGGGGCGTCGCGCCAGTGCTGTTCGCGTTGGTCGCTGACGATTTTTGACAGGCCTCGGCGCCAGGCACTGCGAGCGCTCCAGACCAGGCCCGGGGTGTCGATGGGGGTGAAATCCGGTAATTGATAAAGATGCTGCGGGTCGCTGGTGTAGCGCAATGGCAGCTCGCGAAGGGCCTGGCGCGTGCCCTCGCTCATCAGCCAGGCCGGGGCGACGAAACCGTGCAACGGCCAGTCATTGCGCTGGAACAGCTCGATGCCGGCGCGCAGGCGAGCCAGGGCGGCGGCGTGGGGCAAACGATAAAACTCGCCTTCGTGGGTGTAGATCCGGCGCATGAACCAGTCCCGGGGCGTGGTTGGGGCTGGCTCGCGGTCCTCATGGTAATAGCCGTGCAAGGCTAGCTCATCGCCACGGGCAAGCCGCTCGCCGAGCATTCGGCAAAACGCCGGGTGGTTGGCAAGTGCGTCGTGCCCATGGAAGTCCGGAACCACCAGCCAGGTCATCGGGACGCCGCCGATCGCATCGACCGCTTCGACAAACGGTCGATAATCCGCCCACGTCGACGGCGCTACGTCATGCAGCACCAGCAGTACGGCGCGACAGTTCAGCCGATCAGCCATTGGCCACCCTTGGCAGCGAGTGGCCGAGGACCGCGTGATAATGACTGAGCAGGCTGTCGACCACCGTGTCCCAGGCGTAATGCTGTTCGACATGTTGCCGCGCCTGGCGGCCGAGTTTCACGCAACCACGGCTGAACAGTTCGCGCACCGCATTGGCCATGGCCTGCGGGTTGTTCGGCAGACACAGCAAGCCGCAATCTTCGTTGATGATTTCCTCGAACGCCCCGGCCGCCACCGCGACGACCGGAATCCCGCAGGCCATGGCTTCAAGAATCACCAGGCCGAAGGTTTCCTGATCACCGGCATGCAGCAGGGCATCAGCGCTGGCCATCAACCGGGCCACGGTGGGCGCCGGGCAGAATGAGTCGATGACGCTGACATTGTCCGGGACCACGGCAGGCATCGACGAGCCGACCAGCAGCAGGTGATAGCGCGGGCCGAGGCGTTGCATGCACTTGAGCAGGATTGGCAGGTTCTTTTCCTTGGAGCCGCGCCCGGCAAAAATCAGCAGGCGAGTGTCCTCGGTAATTCCCAGTTCCGCGCGCAGGCCGTTATCGCGGGCGTCAGGGTGAAAGGTTTGCAGGTCCACGCCCAGTGGTTGCACGTAGACGTTGCGCACCCCCAGGCCCGTGAGTTTGTCGGCCATGACCTGGCTGGGCGCCAGCACCCGGTCGAAGTTGCCGTAGAGTTTGGTGACGTACGCCTCGATATTCGGCGTGACCCAATGGCCCATGCGATTGCCGACCAGCAGCGGCAGGTCCGAGTGGTAAAAGCCGATCACCGGCACGTCCAGTTGGCGCCGCGCATCGAGCGCCGCCCAGGCGGTGAGGTACGGATCGCCGACTTCGATCAGATCCGGCTGCAAATCCTGCAGGACATTGCGCCATGGCGCGAGGCGCAGCGGGAAGCGATAGCCTTTGCCGAAGGGCAGGGCAGGGGCGGGCACCGTGTAGACGCCGTCATGTTCGCCCAGATGCGCGCCGGGGATCAGCAGGCTGTGGCGAATTCCCGGTTTGACGCCCAAGCGGCGGTGCTTGGCGTCCAGGTACGTGCGTACGCCACCGCTGGCCGGGGCGTAAAACATGGTGATGTCGGCGATATGCACAGTAATCAACCCTCCGCTGCGTTGCACTCCCTTGGTTGACCTTTATCCAGAATAGATGTTCGGTCGGGAGTTGGCGGTGGGTCTCAAGGGCATAAAGATCGCAGCCTGCGGCAGCTCCTACACGGGATTTTTGTTCACCCTGTAGGAGCTGCCGCAGGCTGCGATCTTTTGATCTTAGATGCGGAAACTGCCTACCAGCTGCTTCAGACGTGAAGCCTGCTGCTCCAGATCCGAACAGGCGCGCAAGGTCGCCTGCAGGTTCTCGACGCCTTCCTGGTTCAGCGTGTTGATCTCGGTGATGTCGACGTTGATCGACTCGACCACTGCCGTCTGTTCCTCGGTGGCGGTCGCCACCGACTGGTTCATCCCGTCGATCTCGCCGATGCGCTGGGTCACGCTGTTCAGGCGTTCGCCGGCGAGGTTGGCGATTTCCACGCTGTCCTGGCTGTGGCGCTGGCTGTCACTCATGGTGCTTACCGATTCACGGGCGCCGACTTGCAGCTCCTCGATCATGGTCTGCACTTGCTGCGCCGATTCCTGGGTGCGGTGCGCCAGGTTGCGCACTTCATCGGCCACCACCGCGAAACCACGGCCAGCCTCACCGGCACGCGCCGCTTCAATGGCGGCGTTGAGCGCCAGCAGGTTGGTTTGCTGGGAGATGCTGGTGATCACTTCCAGAATCTGCCCGATGTTCACGGTTTTGCTGTTCAGCGACTCGATGTTGCTGCTGGAAGCGCTGAGCATGCTCGACAGTTGATTCATCGCCTTGATGCTGCGATCCACCACTTGCTGGCCGTCTTCGGCGAGGCCGCGGGCATCACTGGCCTGGTTCGAGGCTTGCGCGGCGTTGCGGGCGATTTCCTGAGCGGCGGCGCCCAGTTGATTGATCGCGGCGGCGACGCTGCTGGTGCGCGAGGCTTGCTGATCGGAGTTGTACATCGACGAGTTGGACGCTGCGACCACGCGCAGGGCGACTTCGTTGACTTGCCCGGTGGCCGACGACACTTCGCGGATCGAACCGTGAATACGCTCGACGAAACGGTTGAATGCGGTACCCAGCACACCAAATTCATCGTGATTGACGATGGTCAGGCGTTTGGTCAGGTCGCCTTCGCCGTCGGCGATGTCTTCCATGGCGCGGGTCATGACGTGCAGTGGCTGGATCAGCAGGCGAATCAGCATGCCCAGCAGCGCGATGATGATCACCACCGCGATCACCGTAGCGATGACCGCCGAGGTACGGAACTGGCTGAGCATCGTGAAAGCTTTGTCCTTGTCGACCGACAGCCCGATGTACCAGTTGACCGACGGCAGGCCTTTGATCGGCGCGAAGGTGACGATGCGGGTTTTGCCATCGACGGTGATTTCACTGAAGTCGGTGCTGATGCGCGGGGTGTCCTGCGGATAGGCTTCTTTCAGCGACTTCATCACCAGCGCCTTGTCCGGGTGCACGAGGATCTTGCCGTCGGCGCTGACCAGGAACACATAACCCATACCGTCGAAATCCCGGGCGGCGAGGGTGTCGACCAGCGATTGCAGGCTCAGGTCGCCGCCGACCACGCCCACGCTCTGACCGGCTTTTTTCGAGGCGGTGGCGATGGAAATGATCAATTGGCCGGTGGCGGCGTCGATGTACGGTTCGGTCAAGGTCGAAGTGCTGCTGCTCTCGGCGCCTTTGTACCAAGGACGAACCCGTGGATCGAAACCGTCCGGCATCTTCACGTCCGGGCGGATGGTGAAGTGACCGGTGGCATCGCCCAGGTAGGTGGCCATGAACGTCGAAGTCAGGGATTTCTGTTCCAGCAGGCTGGCGACGTTGGCAGGTTCCGGATTGATGGCGATATTCTGGGCGGCGTTCTCGATCAGTAGAATGCGCCCGTTGAGCCAGGTCTGGATGTTGTCTGAAGTCACCTCGCCCATCTCGTTGAGATAGTTGTTCAGGTCATCGCGGATCGCGTTGCGTTGCAGCCAGTCGTTGTACAGGGTGAACGAGGCGAAAGCGGCGATGACGATGAGGGCGGCGGCAAGCAAAATTTTATGGCTGAAGCGCAGATTTTTGTTCATGGCTTGGGGTTCCGCTAAGGTCTTAATGTCCTGGGCGTGCTTTTATAAGGACGCGCAATATGGGCAAGGGTGAAAACCAACTGATATTTCCGTCTCTCCTTAGGGAAATGTCCGACTCGACCTTTCGGCCGGGTACTCGCCTTGTTTATCGGCCATCGCGAATTAAAGATTAACCATAGGTGACAAAATGCCTGACACATCGCAACTCGTTATCGGCGCCGATCTGGCGGGGCAATCGATTGCTCAGGCCATGCGCCTGGCGAACCGACACGGGCTGATCGCCGGTGCGACCGGGACCGGCAAGACGGTGACCTTGCAGCGCCTCGCCGAGGCTTTCAGTGACGCCGGGGTGGCGGTGTTCGCCGCCGACATCAAAGGTGACCTGTGCGGCCTCGGTGCCGCCGGCAATCCGCAGGGCAAGGTCGCCGAGCGCATCGCCGGGATGCCCTGGCTTGACTACAAACCGCAGGCTTATCCGGTAACGCTGTGGGACATTCACGGCGAATCCGGTCATCCGTTGCGCACCACCCTGAGTGAAATGGGCCCGTTGTTGATCGGCAGTCTGCTGGAACTGACCGACAGTCAGCAGTCGGCGCTGTACGCGGCTTTTAAAGTGGCGGACCGCGAAGGCCTGTTGCTGCTGGACCTGAAAGACCTCAAGGCGCTGCTCAATCACCTCAAGGACAACCCGCAATTGCTCGGCGAAGACGCCGCGCTGATGACCACCGGTTCCAGTCAGGCGTTGTTGCGCCGGCTGGCGACTCTGGAGCAGCAGGGCGCTGAAGCCTTGTTCGGCGAACCGGCGCTGCAACTCGAAGACATTCTGCAACCAGCGGCTGACGGCCGTGGGCGTATTCATCTACTGGATGCCAGTCGTCTGGTTCACGAAGCACCGAAGGTCTATGCGACGTTCCTGCTGTGGCTGTTGGCCGAGCTGTTCGAGCAGTTGCCGGAGCGTGGCGATGCCGACAAACCGTTGCTGGCGCTGTTCTTCGATGAAGCCCATTTACTGTTCGGCGATACGCCCAAGGCGTTGCAGGAACGGCTGGAACAAGTGGTGCGGCTGATCCGCTCGAAAGGCGTGGGGGTGTATTTCGTCACCCAGTCGCCGGGCGACTTGCCGGACGACGTGCTGGCGCAGCTTGGCCTGCGGATCCAGCACGGCTTGCGCGCGTTTACCGCCAAGGAACAGAAATCCCTGCGGGCGGTGGCCGATGGCTTCCGGCCGAATCCGGGGTTCGACACCTTGTCGGTGCTGACGGAATTGGGCATCGGCGAGGCGTTGGTCGGTACGTTGCAGGAAAAGGGCACGCCGGAGATGGTCCAGCGCGTGCTGGTGGCGCCGCCGCAATCGCGGATCGGGCCGTTGAGCGAAACCGAGCGCACGGTGCTGATCGGTGGTTCGCCATTCAAGGGGCGGTATGACAAGCCGATCGATCGTGAGTCGGCGTATGAAATCCTGATGGGCCGCAAAGGCTTGGCGCCGGAGGCTGAAGCCCCAGTGGGCAAACCAGCGCCTGAAGAGCCGAGCCTTGCCGATCGTGCCGGAGAGTTCCTGGGGACGGCGGCGGGGCAAGCGCTGAAGTCAGCCATGCGCCAGGCTGCCAATAATCTCGGCAAACAACTGGTGCGCGGCCTGATGGGCTCGTTGCTCGGTGGCAGTAAACGCCGTTAAAAGCACAGATCGCAGCCTGCGGCAGTTCCTACAGAGAATTGCAATCCAACTGTAGGAGCTGCCGCAGGCTGCGATCCTTTGATCTTGCTGTCAGGCTTTGTCTTTGGCGTGCGCCGCCAGACGCTCCAGCGCCGCGCGCAGATTCGGATCACTGATCCCGTCGGCTGTGGACTGAATGGTCGCCGCCGCATCGCTCGACAGATCCATCGTGTGCCCGACAGCCCCGTGCTGCACGATCGGCGGTCGCACGGTGAACTTGATCCGCGTCAGGTTGGCAAATTCTTCGAACAGCTGCAGTTGCCGCTGCAGGCGTTTTTGTTGGTAGCGCAGGCGCGTGGCCCAATGGCCGTCCGTGACCACCAGCGACAGTTCGCCTTCGCGCCACTTGGCCACATGGCAATGTGCGCGGGCGGCCGGTTGCAGTTGGCTTTCGAGCAGGCGTTGCAGATGCCCCAGGCGTTGGGCATGGCCGAGGATGGCTTTGAGCGGCTTGGCTTCGCGAAGCAGAACGGCGGGTGCTCTGGCCGTAAGGGGGCGAAATGCCATGATCGAACACCTGAAGTAACAGAAACGCCATGGTAGCAGAAAGCACCAGTTTCACTCGCCCATTGCTTTTGTCCCTGCTTTACCCATTAAATCAACGACTAACTTCTTTCCTGCATGGGTTGAAGTTGAGCAAAACGCCCCTATTTTAAGTGAGCCCCGTCAAAGCGCAGTGCCAGCATCGTGGAAGATCGCCACTTTCCTCACCACCGTTTCCGGGTAGAATGCTCGTTCGCATGCGGCCATGAGGGCTGCACGGGCGACTCACGGGGCCGCCCTCCATCCCTTTAGTGTGGAAGATCCTGCCGATATGTTTGCGCCTTTGTTAAAGAAACTTTTTGGAAGCAAGAACGAGCGTGAAGTCAAACGCATGCTCAAGACGGTGCAGCTCGTCAATGCCTTCGAAGAGCAAATGGTGGCCCTTTCGGACGATCAATTGCGTGCCAAGACCAACGAGTTCAAGGCCCGTATCGCCAAAGGGGAATCCCTCGACAAGCTGTTGCCTGAAGCCTTCGCGGTCGCCCGTGAAGCCGGCAAGCGTGTCATGGGCATGCGCCACTTCGACGTTCAGTTGATCGGCGGCATGACCTTGCATGAAGGCATGATTGCCGAAATGCGTACCGGTGAGGGTAAAACCCTCGTGGCAACCCTGGGCGTTTACCTCAACGCGCTGTCCGGCAAGGGCGTGCACGTTGTAACCGTGAACGACTACCTGGCCCGCCGTGACGCCAACTGGATGCGCCCGCTCTACGAATTCCTCGGCCTGACCGTCGGCGTCGTGACGCCGTTCCAGCCGCCGGAAGAGAAGCGCGCCGCCTATGCTGCCGACATCACCTACGGCACCAACAACGAATTCGGGTTCGACTACCTGCGCGACAACATGGCGTTCAGCATGGAAGAGAAATTCCAGCGCGAACTCAATTTTGCCGTGATCGACGAAGTCGACTCCATCCTCATCGACGAAGCCCGTACCCCGCTGATCATTTCCGGTCAGGCCGAGGACAGTTCCAAGCTGTACATGGAGATCAACAAACTGATCCCGCAGCTGGAACTGCATGTGGAAGAAGTCGAAGGCGAGGTCACCAAGGCCGGTCACTACACCATCGACGAGAAGACCCGTCAGGTCGAGCTCAACGAAGCCGGTCACCAGTACATCGAAGAAATGCTCACCGGCGTCGGCCTGCTGGCCGAAGGCGAGAGCCTGTACTCGGCACATAACCTGGGCCTGCTGACCCACGTCTATTCGGGGCTGCGTGCGCACAAGCTGTTCCACCGCAACGTCGAATACATCGTGCAGGACGGTCAGGTCGTCCTGGTCGACGAGCACACCGGTCGTACCATGCCGGGCCGCCGTCTGTCCGAAGGCCTGCACCAGGCCATCGAAGCCAAGGAAGGTCTGAACATCCAGGCCGAGAGCCAGACCCTGGCCTCGACCACGTTCCAGAACTACTTCCGTCTGTACACCAAGCTGTCCGGCATGACCGGTACCGCGGACACCGAAGCGTTCGAATTCCACCAGATCTATGGCCTGCAGGTCATGGTCATTCCGCCGAACAAGCCGTTGGCGCGTAAAGACTACAACGACCTGGTGTTCCTGACCGCCGAAGAGAAATACGCGGCGATCATCAACGACATCAAGGAAGGCATGGCCCAGGGCCGTCCGATCCTGGTGGGTACTGCGACCATCGAGACTTCCGAGCACGTTTCCAACCTGCTCAACAAGGAAGGCATCGAGCACAAGGTCCTGAACGCCAAGTTCCACGAAAAAGAAGCTGAAATCATTGCGCAGGCCGGTCGTCCGGGCGCCCTGACCATCGCCACCAACATGGCCGGTCGCGGTACCGACATCCTGCTGGGCGGCAACTGGGAAGTGGAAGTCGCGGCGCTGGAAAACCCGAGCCCCGAGCAGATCGCCCAGATCAAGGCCGACTGGCAGAAGCGTCACCAGCAAGTGCTGGAGTCCGGCGGTCTGCAGGTGATCGCGTCCGAGCGTCACGAATCGCGTCGTATCGACAACCAGCTGCGTGGCCGTGCCGGCCGTCAGGGCGATGCCGGTTCCAGCCGCTTCTACCTGTCGCTGGAAGACAGCCTGATGCGCATCTTTGCCTCTGATCGGGTGAAGAACTTCATGAAAGCCCTGGGCATGCAGCCGGGCGAAGCGATCGAGCACCGCATGGTGACCAACGCGATCGAGAAGGCGCAGCGCAAGGTGGAAGGTCGCAACTTCGACATTCGCAAGCAACTGCTCGAGTTCGACGACGTCAACAACGAACAGCGTAAAGTGATCTATCACATGCGTAACACGTTGCTGGCCGCGGACAACATCGGTGAAACCATCGCCGACTTCCGTCAGGACGTGCTCAACGCCACCGTCAGCGCACACATTCCGCCGCAATCGCTGCCAGAGCAGTGGGACGTGGCCGGTCTGGAAGCTTCGCTGGCGAGCGACTTCGGGGTGAAGCTGCCGATCCAGCAATGGCTCGACGAAGACGATCACCTGTACGAAGAGACCCTGCGCGAGAAGCTGATGGTCGAGCTGATGGCGGCGTACAACGAGAAAGAAGACCAGGCCGGTGCCGAAGCACTGCGCTCCTTCGAGAAACAAATCGTTCTGCGCGTACTGGATGACCTGTGGAAAGACCACCTGTCGACCATGGATCACCTGCGTCACGGTATCCACCTGCGTGGCTACGCCCAGAAGAACCCGAAGCAGGAATACAAGCGCGAGTCGTTCACGCTGTTCTCCGAACTGCTGGATTCGATCAAGCGCGACTCGATCCGTGTGCTGTCGCACGTTCAGGTGCGCCGCGAAGATCCTGAAGCCGAAGAGCAACGCCTGCGTGAGGAAGCCGAAGCACTGGCCGCCCGCATGCAGTTCGAACACGCCGAGGCCCCAGGTCTGGAGCAGCCGGAAGCACTGGGTGAAGAGGTCGATGTAGCCCTCGCCGCCGCGCCGGTTCGCAACGAGCAGAAGCTGGGCCGCAACGAATTGTGCTACTGCGGTTCGGGCAAGAAATTCAAGCATTGCCACGGGCAGATCCAGTAAACCCCGTTTCAATCGCTGAAATACCCGCGCCGCGACCGGCTCCTGCCGTCGCGGCGTTTTGCCATTTAATCCACCGCCTTCTGGTCGTAAAAGTAGGAGCGCGGTGCTGACATCATTGAGTAAGGAGCGCATTCATGGCTGTTGGTCTTGGTCCTTTGCCAACGTTGCACCCGGTTGCCGGTTTTGAACTCGGTATCGCCTCGGCCGGCATCAAGCGCCCCGGGCGCAAGGATGTGGTAGTGATGCGCTGTGCCGAAGGTTCGACCGTGGCCGGTGTCTTCACGTTGAACGCCTTCTGTGCCGCGCCGGTGATCCTGGCGAAAAAACGCGTGCAGAACGCTGTGCGTTATCTGCTGACCAACACCGGCAACGCCAACGCCGGTACCGGTGAGCCGGGCCTGGCCGCTGCCGAGCGCACCACCGCGAAACTGGCCGAACTGACGGGCGTCGACGCCAGCCAGATCCTGCCGTACTCCACCGGCGTGATCGGTGAGCCACTGCCGGTCGAGAAGATCGAAGGCGCACTGCAAGCGGCGCTGGACGATCTGTCGGAAAACAACTGGGAAGCCGCCGCCACCGGCATCATGACCACCGACACCCTGCCCAAGGGTGCCAGCCGCCAGTTCCAGCATGACGGCGTGACCATCACCGTCACCGGCATCAGCAAAGGCGCGGGCATGATCCGTCCGAACATGGCGACCATGCTCGGTTACATCGCCACCGACGCCAAAGTCTCCCGCGACGTGCTGCATAACCTGATGCTCGACGGCGCCAACAAGTCGTTCAACCGCATCACCATCGACGGCGACACCTCGACCAACGACTGCTGCATGTTGATCGCCACCGGCAAGGCAGCCCTGCCGGAAATCACCCGCGCTGAAGGCGAGCTGTTCGCCAAACTCAAGCAAGCGGTGTTCGAAGTGTGCATGGACGTGGCCCAGGCCATCGTGCGTGACGGCGAAGGCGCGACCAAGTTCGTCACCGTTGAAGTCAACGGTGGCGGCAACCATCAGGAATGCCTGGATGTCGGCTACACCGTGGCGCACTCGCCGCTGATCAAGACGGCATTGTTCGCCTCCGACCCGAACTGGGGCCGTATCCTGGCCGCTGTCGGCCGTGCCGGCGTGCCGAACCTGGACGTGAGCAAGATCGACGTGTTCCTCGGCGACGTGTGCATCGCCAGCCGTGGCGCCCGTGCCGAGACCTACACTGAAGCACAGGGCTCGGCGGTGATGCAGCAGGAAGAAATCACCATCCGCATTGAGTTGGGTCGCGGCGATTGCAGCGAAACCATCTGGACCACCGACCTGTCGCATGAATACGTGAAGATCAACGCCGAGTACCGCACCTGATCCAAAAGGGTGAGGGTGGGCTGCCGGCCTCTTCGCGGGCGAGCCCGCTCCCACAGTGGTCGGTGTGTAATTCCAATTCTGAGTACACCTCGAAACCCTGTGGGAGCGGGCTTGCCCGCGAAGGCGCAGGTATTGACACCAAAAGTCTTGAAGCTTTCCACTGACGAAAAGGCGCCACACCATGTCCCTGCACCTGATCATCGGCGACAAACTGCTTTCCTCCTGGTCGCTGCGTGCCGCACTGGCCGTCGAGCTGACCGGCGCACCCTATACCGAAGAGCTGATCACGCTCGGCAAGCCCGACACCCGCGAGCGGCTGCTCAAGCATTCGCCGACCGCCAAGGTGCCGTTGCTGCAAACGTCCCGCGGCACCATTGCCGATTCTCTGGCGATTGCCGAATACCTCGCCGAACAGTTCCCGTCCGAACAGCTTTGGCCTAGCGATCTTTTTGCTCGCGCCCAGGCCCGTTCCGCCTGCGCGCAGATGCACAGTGGCTTTTTCGCCATGCGCAATCACATGCCGTTCAACCTGAGCCACGACGCACCGCTCAACCCGGTGCCGCCGGAGGTGAAGGTCGATATCGAGCGCATGCTCGCACTGTGGGCTGAATGCCGTACCGCTGCCACCGAGCCCGGGCCCTATCTGTTTGGCCGGGTGAGCCTGGCCGATGCGTTCTTCGCGCCGATTGCCGTGCGTCTGCGTACCTATCAGGTACCGTTGCCGGCCGTCGATCAAGCTTATGTTGAAACCATCTACCAATGGCCCGCCTTCAAGGCGTGGCAAAAGGCTGGACTGGAGGAGTTGACCCCGTGAAACGCGTACACGTCGCCGCCGCCGTCATCCGTGACGACAGTGGCAAGATCCTGATCGCCCGCCGTGCCGACACCCAGCATCAGGGTGGCCTGTGGGAGTTTCCCGGCGGCAAGGTCGAGGCTGACGAATCAGTCGAACGCGCATTGGCTCGCGAGCTGCACGAAGAGTTGGGCATCGTCGTTGGCGCTGCTCGCCCGCTGATCAAGGTGCGTCACGATTACCCGGACAAGCAGGTGTTGCTGGATGTCTGGGAAGTGTCGAGCTTCAGCGGTGAACCGCACGGCGCCGAAGGCCAGCCATTGGCCTGGGTTAGCGCGAAAGAACTGACCCGTTACGAGTTTCCGGCCGCCAACCAGCCGATCGTTGCGGCGGCGCGTTTGCCCGGCGAATACCTGATCACACCTGAAGATCTGGAAGCACCAGCCTTGCTGCGCGGCATCCAGAAGGCGATTGCCGGCGGGATCAAGTTGATCCAGCTGCGCGCGCCGAACGGCTATGACCCCAAATACCGTGATCTGGCGGTGGATGCGGCAGGTCTGTGTGCCGGCAAGGCGCAGTTGATGATCAAGGGACCGTTCGAATGGCTCGGCGATTTCCCGTCTGCCGGCTGGCACATCACCGCCGCGCAATTGCGCAAATACGCCGAAGCGGGGCGGCCATTGCCGGCGGAGCGCTGGCTGGCGGCTTCGTGCCATAACGCTGAGGAATTGGCGTTGGCGGAGCAGATGGGCGTGGATTTCGTCACGCTGTCGCCGGTGCAGCCGACGCTGACGCATCCGGACGCGCAGCCGTTGGGCTGGGAGCAGGCATCGACGTTGATCGAGGGCTTCAGCAAGCCGGTGTTCCTGCTCGGCGGGGTAGGCCCGGCGGAGCGGGACAAGGCCTGGGGCGTTGGGGCTCAGGGTGTGGCGGGGATTCGGGCGTTCTGGCCTGATTCTGTTTAACGGCTACCGGCCTCATCGCGAGCAGGCTCACTCCTGCCATTAACCGCGTTCTATCTGACGGAATGCGGTCAACTGTAGGAGTGAGCCTGCTCGCGAAGGCGTCCTGTCAGGCACTACTTATCTGAAGGTTTCGCCGCCGGCAGCCACAGAATTTCCGCAATCCCCTGCCGCCGCGCAATCAACCGCGCTGCAACAAACAGCAAATCCGACAACCGATTGATATACGCCAGGCCAACCCCGGCCAACGGCTCGATCGCGTTCAAATGCTGACAACGGCGCTCGGCACTGCGCGCCAGGCTGCGGCACACATGGGCCTGGGCAATCAGCATTGAGCCACCGGGCAGAATGAAATTCTCCAGCGGCCCCAGTTCCTCGTTCCACACGTCGATCGCCGCTTCCAAGCGTTCGATTTCTGCCGTGTTCAGCGCCTGATATTCCGGCATTGCCAGCTCACCGCCCAGATCGAACAAGCGATGCTGACAAGGGGCGAGCACTTCGATCAGTTCATTCAATCCCGGAAAAGCCTCACGCTCGGCGATCAAACCGGCCAGCAGCACACCGACCTGACTGTTCAGCGTGTCGACTTCGCCAATGGCTTCGATTCGCGGGTGGTCCTTGGGCACGCGGCGGCCATCGCCCAGGCCGGTTTCGCCTTTGTCGCCGGTGCGGGTGTAAATCTTCGACAAGCGAAAGCCCATGGGTTACCTCGGTAGTTGATTGGTTTCGGCGGCGATGGCCGCCGGTTGCGTCAGTGGCAGGCGCAGCGTGAAGCAGGTGCCTTGGCCCGGCGCGGACTGCACTTCCATCTGCCCTTTGTGGTTGTTGGTGATGATGAAGTACGACACCGACAGCCCAAGGCCCGTGCCCTGACCGATTTCCTTGGTGGTGAAGAACGGTTCGAAGGTGCGTTTGCGCACGTTCTCGCTCATGCCGATGCCGTTGTCCTCGACCTGAATCTCGGCCCATGGCGGGTTGAGTTTGGTGCGCAGAATGATCCGTCCCGGCTCGCTGTCGTCTTCGCGTTGGTGAATGGCTTGCGCGGCGTTTTTCAGCAGGTTGAGCAGCACTTGCTCCAGTTCGTTGGCGGTACCCGGCACAGGGCCGAGCGCCGGGTCGAACTGACGGATGATCGCCTGGCCCTTGAAGTCGAAACCGATCGCCAGGTCGAAGTCGTTGCCGGCAATTTCCACCGCCTGATCGATCAGCGCCGGCAGATCGCAGGGCGCCATTTGCCGGGTGCTGCGCCGGCTGAAGCTGAGCATGTGGGTGACGATTTTGGCTGCGCGGGCACCGGCCTGCTGAATGCCATCGAGCAGTTTCGGCACTTCGCGGCTTTGCAGGTAACGGTTGACCGTGTCCAGCTCGATGCCGAGCTGCTCGGCGGTTTCGAGGTTTTTCGGCAGGTCCGGCGACAGTCGCCGACGAATGTTCTGCACGTTGTGCAGGATCGCGCCCAGCGGGTTGTTGATCTCATGGGCCATGCCGGCGGCGAGGCCGCCGACCGAGAGCATTTTTTCCGATTGCACCATCATTTCCTCCAGCGACAGGCGCTGGGTGATGTCGTCTATCCGGATCACCACACCGCGCCCGGCGCCGCCCATCAGCGGGTAGAAGGTCAGGGCGTAATGCTTGGGTTCGTCATCCTTGAGCCAGGTCACCCGCTCGATCTTCGCCACCGTGTGTTGTTCCACGGTCTGCTTGAGTTGCGGCAGGAACGGTTTGAGCGGTTCGAAGGCGAGGAAGATCGGCTGGTTCAGCGCTTCATCCAGGCGTGTCCCGGAGAGGGCGCTGGCCTCCTGATTCCACTGGGTCACGTAGAGCTGCTCGTCGAGGGCGATCAGCGCCGAGGGCATGGAGTCGATGATGCTGTTGAGGTAGTTCTGGAATCCGGTGAGCTTCTTCTCGATCTTGCTGCGCACCTGGACTTCCAGCTCCAGTTTGCGGTTGGTGTGGCGGGTTTCTTCCGCCAGACCCTGAGCCTGGTCATAGGCGGCTTGCGAGTCATCACGGGCGCGCTTGAGCTGCTGTTCGCGGGCTTCGATGCGCGAGAGCATGGTGTTGAACGCTTCGGCGAGGCTGCCGATTTCGTCGTGGTTGCCCCGCGAGGCGCGCAGGGCGTAGTTCTCTTCGCGAGTGACCTGACGCGAGAGTTCTTCCAGCTCATGGATCGGGCGGGTGATCAGGCGTTTGATCTGCCGGGCAATCACCAGCCACAGCAGCACACTGAAAATCAGGATGCCGAGGCTGGCGGTCAGCGTGCCGGTGTAGAACGCCATCGGCAGTTCACTGCTGGCCACCAGCAGCAGATGCCCTGGTTCGGTACCCGGGCGGGGCAGGGTGATCAGCTGATTGCTGCGAAACTCGGTGAGTTGCCAGGCTTCGACGTGTCGATAGCGTTCCGGCAGATTGAGCTTGTCGCCACGCTGCACCTGGGCGATCCGCTCCCCCTGGCCGTTATACAGCGCTGCCGCACGCAGCGGCGAATAGCTGTCGAGTTCCTTGAGCAGGCGTTCGGCGCTTTGCGGCGATTCCAGGGCTTGCGAGACCAGGCTCGGGTTGGAGATCAGTCGGCCGATGGTCTGCAGGGCCTGCGGCGCCATGCTTTCCTGGGAGATGTAATAGGCGGCGCTGATAAAGGTCAGGTTGGCGACCAGCAGAACAGTGGTCAACAACACCAGCAGGGCGGCCAGCAGTTTCTGGCCGACCGGCAGGTTTTCAAGGCGCTGGCGCAATGGCATCAGGTTTATCGCAGCAGAGGAACAAGTGGGCAGCGTAGCCGCTGCTCAGTCGCTGGGCAATCCAAGGCTGCGCAGATGGGCGACCAGGCGCTGCTGCAATCGATTGAGGTGGGGAAGATTCAACTGATGGCGCGTGGCGACTTTGCAGGCGTGCCCCAACAGGTAGCTGATTTCAGTGCGGCGCCGGTTCGCCACGTCCTGATACATCGAGGAGTAATTGGCCGCCGTGGCGTGGATCACCCGTTCGACTTCCTGTTGCAGGTTGACGGCTGCTGCCGGTTGGCCGCAGCGCTCCAGCAGCTCGGCCAGCTCACTGCACAGCGTGGCGACTTCGCATTGATGCTGCTCAAGCCCGCCGTTGCGGCAATCGTGGAGCACGGTCAGCGGGTTGATCGCGCAATTGAGCGCCAGTTTGCGCCACAACCGGGTGAGGATGTCGGTGCTCCATTCGTGGGGGATGTGCGCCGCTTGCAAATCGTCCAGCCAGATCGGCGCTACCGGGTGCCCCGCATCGCCCAGCCAGGTGAAACCGTGGCCGGCAAACACCACGCGCCAGTCGCCGTCGCGGAAGGCGCCTTCGGTGCTGGAAGCGCTGATGCAACGTGCCTGCGGTACCAAGGCTGCGACGGCGTCCTGACTGCCGAGGCCGTTCTGCAGCAGGATCAGCTCGGCATCGGCAGTCAGACGCGGGACGAGGCGGGCGACGGCGCTTTCGGCGTCATAGGCTTTGCAGGCGACCAGCAGGCGGCGGATCGGCTCCGGATCGTCCGCCGTTTGTGCGGGGACGGCGTAGGTGTTGACTGCGCCGTGCTCGACCAGGGTCAGGCCGCCGGCCGCCTGATAGCCACGCAAACGCTTGGCATCGCGCACGATCAGCCGCACCGGCAGACCGGCCCGGGCCAGGCGCGTGGCCCACAGGGTGCCGAGGCTGCCGGCGCCGAGAACGTGCCAAGGGGTGGACATCAGTTTTTCACTCGGTAAGGTACTGGCATGCAAGGCTCGCCGTATCGGTGGGAAAAGACCCGTTATAATGAGCCGGATTTTAACCGCAAGCCAAGCGCGCTCCATCCTGATCGAGCGCGCCTTTTTATTGGAGAGATTACATGCCGTCGTTCGACGTGGTATCCGAACTGGACAAACACGAGCTGACCAACGCGGTCGAGAACGCCGTGAAGGAACTCGATCGTCGCTATGACCTGAAAGGCAAAGGCAGCTTCGAGTTCAAGGAAAAGGACCTGACCGTCAACCTGACCGCTGAAGCCGGGTTCCAGCTGGAAGCGATGATCGAGATCCTGAAGCTGGCTCTGACCAAGCGCAAGATCGATGTGCAGTGCCTTGAAGTAAAAGACGCTTACGCCTCGGGCAAGCTGATGAAGCAGGACGCCATCCTCAAGGAAGGCATCGACAAGGAGCTGGCGAAAAAGATCGTCGCTCACATCAAGGACGCCAAGCTCAAGGTGCAGGCCGCCATCCAGGGCGAGCAGGTCCGTGTGACCGGCAAGAAGCGCGATGACCTGCAGGAAGCCATCGCGGCCCTGCGCGCCAAGGAATTCGGCATGCCACTGCAGTTCAACAACTTCCGCGACTAAGTCTGGTCGGATGACCTGTGGGAGCGAGCCTGCTCGCGAAAGCGGTGTGTCATATCTCATTGCTCAATGACACGGCGTTTTCGCGAGCAGGCTCGCTCCCACTTTTATTTGCATATAGCCCGGGTAGCCGGAAATCAGGAGATGGAATATGGATTTGAATGCTGAGGTAGACAACCTGGTCAAGGCATCCCAGGCGTGGATTCCGATGATTATGGAATACGGCAGCCGTGTGCTGCTGGCGGTGATTACGCTGGCGATCGGCTGGTGGCTGATCAACAAGGTCACGCAAAAACTCGGCGGTCTGCTGGCCCTGCGCAATGCCGACCTGGCACTGCAGGGGTTCATTAGCAGCCTGGCGAACATCATTCTCAAGGTGCTGCTGATCGTCAGCGTGGCCTCGATGATCGGTGTGGAAACCACCTCGTTCGTGGCCGCGATCGGTGCGGCCGGCCTGGCCATCGGTCTGGCGTTGCAAGGTAGCCTGGCGAACTTCGCCGGCGGCGTGCTGATTCTGCTGTTCCGTCCGTTCCGTATCGGTGACTGGATCGAAGCGCAAGGCGTGTCGGGTACTGTCGACAGCATCCAGATTTTCCACACCGTGCTGCGTACCGGTGACAACAAGACCATCATCGTGCCGAACGGTAATTTGTCGAATGGCATCATCACCAACACCAACCGTCAGCCAACCCGCAAGGTGGTGTTCGATGTGGGTGTGGATTACGAAGCGGATCTGCAGAAGGCCCGTCAGGTGCTGCTGGATCTGGCCAAGGATGAGCGCGTGTTGCAGGACCCTGCACCCCAAGCGGTGATTTCTACCCTCGGTGACAGTTCGATCACTGTTTCCCTGCGTGTCTGGGTTAAAACTGCAGACTACTGGGATGTGCTGTTCATGTTTAACGAACAGTCGCGCGATCGTTTGAAGACTGCCGGTATTGATATTCCGTTTCCACAGCGCGTGATTCGTGTGGTTCAGGAATCGGTAACACAATGATAGGTTGCTAATTAAATGTCTGACTTGTTGGTCAGGCATTTATGACAAGTGACAGGCAATAAAAAAGGCCCATCCGAAGATGGGCCTTTTTTTATGCTTCCAAACTAACCACTGACAATTACAGGATGTTCAGTGGGTATTCGGTGATCAGACGGAACTCTTTAACGTCGCCTTCACCTTCGTCAGCGTTAGCAACGTGCCAGGCTTGACGGATACGGAACGACAGATCTTTCGCTGGGCCAGACTGAACAACGTACTTGGCTTCGAAGTTGGTTTCGTGGTGTTTGCCGTCTTCACCGTAAAGACCGGTGTAAGCGCTACCCGCTGGGGTGTGGGTACCGTCGATATCCCAACCTTTAACGTAACGAACCATGAAGCTCAGACCTGGAACGCCGTACTCGGCCATTTTCAGGTCGTAACGGGCTTGCAGGGATTTCTCGCCTGGAGCGTTGAAGTCAGAGTACTGGATAGAGTTGGCGAGGAAGATCGAGTCGCCACCACGGTTGTTCTTGCCCACGCCGATGTAGTCGAACGGGGTGTCGCCGTTGACCTTCTGGAAGCCCAGTGTGAAGGTGTGTGCCTTCAGGAACGACAGGGCGGTTGCCAGCGAGAAGGCGGTGTTGCTGATGTCGCCCGCTTTGGCGCTGCCGGTATCGGTGGTGCGGTAGATGTTGAAGTCGGTGTTCAGCGAAGTATCACCACCAAACGGGGTGGTGAGGTTCACGTTGGCGTAGTACTGGTTCCAGATGTCTTCCAGCTTGGCGCCGTACAGCGATGCAGTCAGGTTGTCAGTGATGCCGTATTTACCACCGAAGTAGTCGATGTTTTTGGCTTCAACACCAGCGTAGGTGGCGTAAAGGCCGCCATCACGGGCGTTTTTGTCCTGGCTGGTAGCCGAGTAGAAGTGACCGGCTTCGAGGTCAAGGTCTTTGACTTCGCTGCTCTGCAACTGGAAGCCAGTGGCAGTTTGCGGAAGGATACGGGAGCCGCCAACAGCGAATACCGGTGCTGTGCTTGGCTGCATGTCGCCGAATTTCAGCTCGGTTTTGGAGATGCGGAACTTAATGGCTGCGCCGGCTTTGCCTTGGCTGTCGTTAACGTCGTGGGCATAACCGTTAGCCTTGACGGTGTCGCTACGGCTCATGTTGCCGGTGCCGGAAGTACCATCACCGCCATCCAGTTTGACCGCCAGGTAACCGAATGCATCGATACCGACGCCTACGGTGCCTTGGGTGTAACCGGAAGTGAAGTTACCGAGGAAGCCCTGGGTCCAGTCTTTCTGGTCGTGGCCACCGTTCTTGTTGTCGCGGTTGAAGTAGTAGTTCTTCAACGTCTCGGTAAGTTTCGCGCCTTCAACAAAACCTTTGGCTTCTGCCTGGTCATCTACAAACGGGGCGGCCGTAGCCAACTGAGTGCTGGCTGCTGCTGCAACTGCCAGTGCGATTGTGCTCCACTTCATCACGCGCATCGTGATTTGCTCCTTTGGTTTTAGAAGAGTACTGCCGTCCCACCTGTTTTATTATCTGGGCGGCTCTTTCTTTTTGTGTCGGCGCAAACTTATATCACGCCGACAATGTTGGCGATACTTGCGCATACAACCTTTCATGATCTTTACGACGACGTCGCAAACAGCTGGGTTGATGTCGCAAATTCACAGTACCCATGCAGCCGGGCTGACAACTTTATCGCTGTTTTCGGGCCTTTCCGCATCGGTAAAAAAGAGTCCCTGGCAAAACACTTGAATCTCCATTGGGGCAACCCTGCCACCGTATTTGATTGATCTCAAGCTGCCACTTCCCGTGGTGCGCTTATAGATCATGTGTATATCAATGCAACAAGCGTGCACAAAGTGCAGGGTCGCTACGTTTATTTTTCTGAACACCCGCCTGTGCTCGTGAAAACCCCGTGAAAACCTCGTGAAAACGGGTGTTCAAGCCCTTTTGTATCAGGGGGTTGACGCACTCCCTTGCATAGTGTTGTCACGTTCGCGTTGGGGCGTGACCACCAAAAACGTTACCGGTTCACCCCGTCAGTGAGTATTTGGCGGATGCCCGACGCACTGAGCGTAGACGCACTGTGCGGTTTTGGTGCAAAAAATTTACAGGCTGTACTGGATTCATACAGCTTGGGTACGTCTGTTGTCGGGTATATCAGGCTGTTTCGGGCATTTGCTGGTGTTCGAGGGCAGTGCTGGCTCAGGGATGGTGCACGCTCCGTGTCAATGTCTCTTGTCAGTGCGGTGCTGGCCTGAGTGGGCACTGTCACCGTGAAGCCCGGCGCATTCGCAGGTATGCTGCCTGCCTGTCGCTTGGTGCGTTGCCCGTCGGGATGGCCGCTAAGCTGAATTATGTCGATCAGCCGGGAGTGCACGCAGTGTTTGCTTTAGATTCACGACTTCAACAGGACACCCTGACCATCGGCGACTTCCCCCTGTGTCGGCTGCTGCTGTCCAACGATGCCAATTACCCGTGGTTCATCCTGGTACCACGACGCGACGATATCAGTGAGTTGTTTCAGTTGGATGTCGCCGACCAGCAACAGCTCTGGCAGGAAACGACCGCGCTGGCCGAGTTGCTCAAGGACTTGTTCGACGCCGACAAGCTGAACGTCGCGACTCTGGGTAACGTCGTCAGCCAATTGCATATGCACGTGATCGTGCGCAAGCGTGACGACGCCGCATGGCCAGCACCGGTCTGGGGCAAGCACCCGGCCAAGCCCTACAGTGCCGAGCAGGTAACGGCGATTCGCGAACGGTTGCGTCTGGTGCTGACCGAACATTTCACGTTTCTGGAGGGGTGAGTCATGAGCCTTGAAGCGCGCGTTACCGATCTGGAAAGCCGTCTGGCCTTCCAGGACGACACCATTCAGGCGTTGAACGACGAGCTGGTAGCGCAACAGCGCGTGATCGAGCGCCTGCAACTGCAAATGGCAGCATTGCTCAAGCGTCAGGAAGAGATGGTCGGGCAGTTCGACTCTTTCGAGGAAGAGGCGCCGCCGCCCCATTATTGATATCGAGCCTTTTGCGCAGGCATAAAAAAACCGCGAACAGTCTGGCTGTTCGCGGTTTTTTATTGCCTTGGATCAGCGACGCGGCAGGGCGGCGATCACATCCTCGGCTTGCAGGCCTTTGTCCCGGTTCATTACCGAGAACTCTACGCGCTGGCCTTCGACCAGGACGCGGTGGCCTTCGCCACGGATTGCACGGAAGTGCACGAAAATATCATCACCGGAATCCCGGGAAATAAAGCCGAAGCCTTTGGAGGTGTTGAACCACTTGACGGTCCCGGTATCGCGGTTGCTCATGTCATAGCTGACAGGTGCGGCAGCCGGTGAAGACTTGTAGAAGCTGACGGCCAGGTGCAGGACCACGGCAACCAGGGCAATCACCAGGCTGAACAACACGGCCGGTTGACCGGCGATGACCGGCATCGGTGCGATGAGGGTCAGGGTTTGCAGGACGACAGTCAGCACGAGAAGAGCGCTGACCAGATTTTGCAGATGCTGGCGCGGGCCTTTGTTCCAGTAAGGGATCACTGGAGCGATGACCAGGTTCAGCAGGCCGAAAAAGGCCAGGTAAAGTGCATCGGGTTGTTGCAGGTAAGGAACGGCTTCGGATTTCAAGCTGGGTATGAACGACAGCAGCAAGGCCGCTGCGCCCATTAGCAGGTGGACGATTTTCAACATTTTGATTGGCTCACGTTATGACGGCTCACAAGGAAGAGCTGAAGGCGCACGGTTCGCTTCGGAACAATAAAGAGGCGTTGGACACGTGCCCGGCATCAGCCTATGCGCCACACCCCCGAAAAATGGGGCGTAGCGACACGCCGCCTATTTAACAGCAAAGCCTGCGGCTACTCAAATCACCCCGGCCAGCGGCACCTGCCCGGTCGATTTGTCGCACCGCGCGCGCCGATTGCGGGCTGCGAGGTGGCGGTTGCCTTGCTAGAGTGGGTCTGCACCTGCTGGATGAATTCAATCGCCTTAGGGGGTCAACATGGCAATCGATATCGGTATCAGTGAAGAAGACCGCAAGTCCATCGTCGAGGGGCTGTCGCGGCTGCTGTCGGACACCTACGTGCTGTATCTGAAAACCCATAACTTCCACTGGAACGTCACCGGTCCCATGTTCAGGACCCTGCATCTGATGTTCGAAGAGCAGTACAACGAACTGGCGCTGGCCGTGGATCTGATCGCTGAACGTATTCGCGCCCTGGGCTTTCCGGCGCCGGGTGCCTACGCCACTTACGCCCGTCTTTCCTCCATCAAGGAAGAGGTGGGGGTGCCAAGTGCCGAAGACATGATCAAGCAATTGGTCGAGGGGCAGGAGGCGGTGACGCGGACTGCGCGTGGCATCTTCCCGCTGCTGGACAAGGTCAGCGACGAGCCGACGGCCGACCTGCTGACCCAGCGCATGCAAGTGCATGAGAAGACCGCCTGGATGCTGCGCGCGTTGCTGGAGACCTGATCGCCAGGTGCGCGGACGTCCCGGGGTGGTGGATGTCCGCGTACTGTTTCAAATCTTACCAATGATGTCGGCTTATCCTACGCAGATGGGCAACTAGTCATCTGGCGCTAACTTTGCGTCTGCGTTTTTATGAAGGCACAGGATGTTGCCTTTATAACAACCAGAGATGGCAAAGGAGTGTCAGCGATATGGTAGGTGGAGACAGGCGAAGCGAGCCGCTCGGTTCGCGACAGGAAATGAAGGTCGACCCGTTTGTCAGGGATTTTGACTTCGAGCTGATCCGGCCGTTAGCCCGGTCGGTACGTTTGAACGGCTTTGCAACCTGCTTGAGGCTCGAGCAAGTTTACTGGAACATTCTCGGGGGAATGGCCGAGCACAATGGCTGTTCTATCAATACGCTGCTGTCCCATGTGGACCGCGAAGTGCACCTGCGCCACGGCGGGGTGAAAAACTTCAGCGGTCTGGTGCGGGTGGTGTGCGTGATGAATGGCCTGCGGGATACCCCGTCGGCCGTCATGCCCTGAACGGGCGATACTTGAAACGACGAAGCGGGCTGTGCAGTCTTACGGCTGCACAGCCCGCATTTAATGGATATAATCCCGCTCTTTCGCCGCAAAGCCCTGCGCGCGGTGGCAATCTGATCGCCGAGACACCCCCATGCCGATGTACGATTACCAATGTGCTTCCTGTGGTCATCAGTTGGAAGCCATTCAAAAGATCAGCGAGGCACCGCTGGTCGACTGCCCTGCCTGTCAGGCGCCAGAGCTCAGGAAACAGCTGTCCATGCCGGGTTTTCGCCTCAGCGGCAGCGGTTGGTACGAAACCGATTTCAAGACCGGAGCCAAGAAGAATCTGGCCGGTGGCGACAAATCTGACTAGGGTTCAGGCCCAGGTCGAACGACACGCGTGAGATTCCGCAATGCTTGATGGCGACGGGATCTCCACCGAATTTCGAATTACGAGAAGCGAAACCACTACCATGATGCGCAGCCATTATTGCGGCCAACTGAACGAAAGCCTGGAAGGCCAGGAAATTACCCTTTGCGGATGGGTTCACCGTCGTCGCGACCACGGCGGGGTGATTTTCCTCGATATCCGTGATCGTGATGGTCTGGCTCAGGTGGTGTTCGACCCGGATCGCGCCGAGAGCTTCGCCGCCGCCGATCGCGTGCGCAGCGAGTACGTGGTGAAGATCACCGGCAAGGTACGTCTGCGTCCGGCCGGTGCCACCAACGCCAACATGGCGTCGGGCATGATCGAAGTGCTGGGCTACGAGCTGGAAGTGCTGAACGAGGCGGAAACCCCGCCGTTCCCGCTCAACGAATACTCCGACGTCGGCGAAGAAACCCGTCTGCGCTATCGCTTCCTGGACCTGCGTCGTCCGGAAATGGCCGAAAAGCTGCGTCTGCGTTCGCGCATGACCACCAGCATCCGTCGCTACCTCGACGAGAACGGCTTCCTCGACGTGGAAACGCCGATCCTGACCCGCGCGACCCCGGAAGGCGCCCGTGACTACCTGGTGCCGAGCCGTACTCACGCCGGTTCGTTCTTCGCCCTGCCGCAATCGCCTCAGCTGTTCAAGCAACTGCTGATGGTCGCCGGCTTCGACCGTTACTACCAGATTGCCAAGTGCTTCCGCGACGAAGACCTGCGTGCCGACCGTCAGCCTGAGTTCACTCAGATCGACATCGAGACCAGCTTCCTCGACGAAAAAGACATCATGGGCCTGACCGAAGGCATGATCCGCAACCTGTTCAAGGAAGTGCTGGATCTGGAATTCGGCGAATTCCCGCACATGACTTTCGAAGAAGCCATGCGTCGCTACGGTTCCGACAAGCCGGACCTGCGTAACCCGCTGGAACTGGTTGACGTTGCCGACCAACTCAAAGAAGTTGAATTCAAGGTGTTCAGCGGCCCGGCCAACGACCCGAAATGCCGTATCGCCGCTCTGCGCGTTCCAGGCGGGGCGAGCATGCCGCGCAAGCAGATCGACGACTACACCAAGTTCGTCGGCATCTACGGTGCCAAGGGCCTGGCGTACATCAAGGTCAACGAGCGTGCTGCCGGTGTTGAAGGTCTGCAATCGCCGATCGTGAAAAACATCCCTGAAGCCAACCTGAACGTGATCCTCGATCGCGTTGGCGCGGTTGACGGCGACATCGTGTTCTTCGGCGCCGACAAGGCCAAGATCGTCAGCGAAGCCCTGGGCGCGCTGCGTATCAAGCTCGGCCACGACCTCGACCTGCTGACCTGCAAGTGGGCGCCAATGTGGGTCGTCGACTTCCCGATGTTCGAAGAAAACGACGACGGCAGCTTCTCCGCACTGCACCACCCGTTCACCGCGCCGAAGTGCACCCCGCAAGAGCTCGAGGCCAACCCGGCCGGCGCTCTGTCGCGCGCTTACGACATGGTGCTGAACGGCACCGAACTCGGTGGCGGTTCGATCCGTATCCACCGCAAGGAAATGCAACAGTCGGTCTTCCGTCTGCTGGGTATCAATGAAGCGGAACAGGAAGAGAAATTCGGCTTCCTGCTCGACGCGCTGAAGTACGGTGCACCGCCGCACGGTGGTCTGGCCTTCGGTCTGGACCGTCTGGTGATGCTGATGACCGGCGCCCAGTCGATCCGTGAAGTGATCGCCTTCCCGAAAACCCAGAGTGCTGCGGACGTGATGACGCAAGCCCCGGGTGTGGTGGATGCCAAGGCACTGCGCGAGCTGCACATTCGTTTGCGCGAAACGCCAAAGGCTGAGTAAGACGGGCCTGAAGGCGCATCTTCGGATGCGCCTTTTTTCTATCTATAGAGAGCAGGTCGAGATTTTTTGTGTGCTGGCCGCTGCATGAGCAGGGCGGGCAACGTTTCAAGAGAATTCGGAGCGAGTTATGGCAGGTCATTCCAAGTGGGCGAACATCAAGCACCGCAAAGAACGTCAGGATGCCAAGAGAGGCAAGATCTTCACCAAGTGGATCCGTGAACTGACTGTTGCGGCCCGTCAGGGCGGCGGCGATCCGGGTTCCAACCCGCGCCTGCGCCTGGCCCTGGACAAGGCGCTCGGGGCCAACATGAGCCGCGACATCATCGATCGCGCCGTGGCACGCGGCGCCGGTGCGACCGAAGCGGACAACGTTGAAGAACTGACCTACGAAGGTTACGGCCCGGGCGGCGTGGCGGTGATGGTCGAGTGCATGACCGACAACCGCAACCGTACCGCTGCAGCCGTACGCCATGCGTTCAGCAAGTGCGGTGGTAACCTGGGCACCGACGGCTCGGTGGCCTACCTGTTCGAACGCAAGGGCCAGATCAGCTTCGCCCCGGGCGTTGACGAAGACGCCCTGACCGAAGCGGCGCTGGAAGCCGATGCCGACGACGTGGTGACCCATGAAGACGGCTCGATCGACGTATTCACCTCGTTCACCAGTTTCTATGCCGTGCGCAACGCGCTGGAAGCGGCCGGGTTCAAGGGCGATGACGCGGAAATCGTCATGCAGCCGACCACCAGCGCCGAGCTGGATCTGGAAGGCGCGGAGAAGGTGCTCAAGCTGATCGACATGCTCGAGGATCTGGATGACGTGCAGAACGTCTACTCCAATGCGGATATTCCGGAAGACGTGGCCGCTCAGCTCGGTTGATGCAAAATAGAAAGGTCGCAGTTTTTGATGGCTCTACACTTCACCTGTAGGAGCTATCGAAGGCTGCGATCTTTTTGCTTTTAAAAGATCAAAAGATCGCAGCCTTCGGCAGCTCCTACATGTACCCTCAGCTTTCGCATCAACTTCTGCAGGCGTTATGACTTTAATTTTGGGTATCGACCCCGGCTCGCGCATCACCGGTTACGGGGTTGTTCGCGATACCGGACGCGGCGGCTGCATCTACGTGGCCTCGGGCTGCATCCGTACCGGCGCCGGCGAGCTGCATGAGCGGCTGCAAATCGTCTATCGCGGCGTGCGTGAAATCATTCAGACCTATGGCCCGGTGACCATGGGCATCGAAAAGGTGTTCATGGCGAAAAACGCCGATTCCGCACTGAAGCTTGGGCAGGCCCGTGGGGCTGCTATTGTGGCGGGGGCTGAAGAGTGCCTGGAGATTGCCGAATACACCGCAACCCAGGTCAAGCAAGCCGTGGTTGGTACCGGTGCGGCCAACAAGGAACAAGTGCAGATGATGGTCATGCACATGCTGAAGCTGACCAGCAAGCCGCAAATCGATGCTTCGGATGCGCTGGCAATCGCCATTTGTCATGCGCACACCCGTTCCAGTCTGTTGCCGCATGGTCTGGGTACCGCACGCAGTCGTGGCGGGCGCCTGCGTCTCTGATAGCATCAGCAATCAATTTTCCGGTATACGGATTCTGTGCCTGGGTCGTCGGCCCGAATCCGTATTCCGTTTTGTCGCCAGCCCCCGGCTGGTCAACGCTCAAGGATCTGAAACGTGATTGGACGCTTGCGCGGCACCCTGGCTGAGAAACAGCCGCCGCACCTGATTCTGGATGTAAACGGCCTCGGGTATGAGCTGGAAGTGCCCATGACCACTCTTTATCGCCTGCCGTCGGTCGGTGAACCGCTGACGCTGCATACCCATTTGGTCGTACGCGAAGACGCGCAGTTACTCTATGGCTTTGCCGGCAAGCGTGAGCGAGACTTTTTTCGTGAGTTGATCCGTCTCAATGGTGTCGGGCCGAAACTGGCCCTGGCCCTGATGTCGAGCCTGGAAGTCGATGAGCTGATCCGCTGCGTGCAATCCCAGGACACTTCGGCACTGACCAAAGTCCCGGGTGTCGGCAAGAAAACCGCCGAGCGTCTGCTGGTCGAACTGAAAGACCGCTTCAAGGCCTGGGAAACCGTGCCGGCGATGTTCGCCCTGGTGCCGAACCAGCCGGACGGTCCGGCGCCGGTCAACACCGCCGAAAACGATGCGGTCAGCGCGCTGATTTCCCTGGGCTACAAGCCGCAGGAAGCGAGCAAGGCAATTTCCGCCATCAAGGACAAGAACCTGAGCAGTGAAGACATGATCCGCCGCGCCCTGAAGGGAATGATTTAAGTGATTGAAGCTGATCGTCTGATCGCCGCCGCGCACAGTCCGCGCGAGCGCGAAGAAGTCCAGGATCGGGCCATTCGCCCCGTCAGCCTGGCCGACTACATTGGCCAGCCGACAGTCCGCGAGCAGATGGAGCTGTTCATCCAGGCCGCCCGTGGCCGTAACGAATCTCTCGACCACACGCTGATTTTCGGCCCGCCGGGGTTGGGTAAAACCACCCTGGCCAACATCATTGCCCAGGAAATGGGCGTGTCGATCAAGAGCACCTCCGGCCCGGTGCTTGAGCGTCCGGGTGATCTGGCGGCGTTGCTGACCAATCTTGAGCCGCACGACGTGCTGTTCATCGATGAAATCCATCGCCTGTCGCCGATCGTGGAAGAAGTGCTATACCCGGCGATGGAAGACTTTCAGCTCGACATCATGATCGGCGAAGGGCCGGCGGCGCGGTCGATCAAGCTGGATCTGCCACCGTTCACCCTCGTCGGCGCCACCACCCGCGCCGGCATGCTGACCAACCCGTTGCGTGACCGCTTCGGTATCGTCCAGCGTCTTGAGTTCTACAACACCGCTGACCTGTCGACGATTGTCAGTCGCTCGGCGAACATTCTCGGCCTGCCGCTGGATCCGGAGGGCGCCTTTGAGGTGGCTCGCCGCGCCCGTGGTACGCCACGGATTGCCAACCGTCTGCTGCGTCGGGTACGCGATTTCGCTGAAGTCCGGGCCAAGGGGCACATCACCAAGGCCGTGGCCGATCTGGCGTTGAACCTGCTGGATGTCGACGAACATGGCTTCGATCATCAGGACCGGCGCCTGCTGCTGACCATGATCGAGAAATTCGACGGCGGCCCGGTGGGCATCGACAGCCTGGCGGCGGCGATCAGTGAAGAACGCCACACCATTGAAGACGTGCTGGAGCCGTATCTGATTCAGCAGGGCTACATCATGCGCACGCCACGGGGCAGGGTGGTGACGCGGCATGCCTACCTGCATTTCGGTTTAAACATTCCGTCACGAATGGGCGAGATGCCTGTGGTAGACGAGTTTCTCGATGCGGTAGACGATTAGCACACATTTATTCTCGATTTATTCAGCGTTTGTACTGTCACAGGACGGTACTTTTGCGGTAAAGCCTTTGAACAATGAAAAACAGTTGCCTGGCTGGATTGGCAACCCGAGGAGTAAGCACTAGAGTATGCGCGCGCAAAACGGGCTTGAGCCGTTCGCACATCGTTGTCGCGTTTATTACGAGGACACCGATGCCGGCGGCATCGTGTATTACGTTAATTACCTCAAGTTTATGGAACGGGCTCGAACCGAGCGGCTCCGGACGCTGGGCTTTGCCCAGTCGGAACTGGCAGGGGAGGACCTGTTGTTTGTCGTGCATTCCAGCGAAGCGCGCTACCACGCGCCGGCGCGACTGGACGACGAACTGCTGGTAAGCGCTGATGTAATCGAATTGAACCGTGCCAGCCTGCGCTTCAAACAGCAGGTCAGGCGGGCCACGGATAATGTGCTGCTCTGTGAAGGGCAGTTTCTGGTGGCCTGTGTGCGCACCGAAAGTTTGAAACCCCGGGCCATGCCCGAATCCTTGCGTGCGGCCTTTGCCGACGCGGGCGGCACGGGTACACACTCAAAGCAGGAGATAAAGCGTGGAAGCTAACGTCGTCGACCATTCCTCCATGTGGAGCCTGGTCAGCAATGCCAGCATCGTGGTGCAGTTGGTAATGTTGACCCTGGTGGCCGCATCGGTGACCTCATGGATCATGATCTTTCAGCGCAGCAATCTGCTGCGTGCCGGTCGACGTGCCTTGGAGAGCTTCGAGGAGCGCTTCTGGTCGGGTATCGACCTGTCCAAGCTGTACCGTCAGGCCGGCAGCAACCCTGATCCGGATTCGGGCGTGGAGCAGATCTTCCGTGCCGGCTTCAAGGAATTCTCCCGTCTGCGTCAGCAGCCAGGCGTCGATCCTGAGGCGGTGATGGAAGGTGTGGCGCGTGCCATGCGCGTTGCCATCTCCCGTGAAGAAGAGAAACTGGAGCAGAGCCTGCCGTTTCTCGCCACCGTCGGTTCGGTCAGCCCGTACATCGGTCTGTTCGGTACCGTTTGGGGCATCATGAACTCCTTCCGTGGTCTGGCCAGTGCCCAGCAAGCGACCCTGGCCACCGTGGCCCCGGGTATCGCCGAAGCCCTGATCGCCACCGCGATCGGCCTGTTCGCCGCGATCCCGGCCGTTATCGCTTACAACCGTTTCTCTGCCCGCAGCGAAACCTTGCTGAGCCGCTACTACACCTTCGCCGATGAGTTCCAGGCGATCCTGCACCGCAAAGTGCACACCAGCGAAGAATAAGCAGGTATTTCCCGATGGCTTTAATCGCTCGAGCCCGAAACAAGCGCAAGCCGGTCGCCGAGATGAACGTGGTGCCATACATCGACGTGATGCTGGTGCTGCTGGTTATCTTCATGGTGACCGCGCCGATGCTCAATCAGGGCGTGAAAGTGGATCTGCCCAAGGTTTCCAGTGAAGCCTTGCCGCAGGACAACAACACTCAGGTGCTGACCATTTCGATCAAGGCTGACAAGACCTACTACTGGAACCTTGGCAGCGAAGTCGACACTGAAAAGCAGCAGGACAGGGCCATGACGCTGCCGCAGATGACTGACGCGGTGACCAAGATCATTCGCGCCGGCACCGAAGGCGGCAAGCGTACCCAGGTCTTTATCCGTGGCGACAAGTCGGTCGACTACGGCGCCGTGATGGGTGCCATGGGCGGGTTGCAGAAGGCCGGGGTCGGTAATGTTGGCTTGATTACCGAGGCGCCCTGATGCAGCAACAGCGAGAGCCGTCCGCCTCGGAAAGCTACTTCTGGCCTAGTGTCCTGGCAATTGTCCTGCACGTGCTGGTGTTTGGCATGCTGTTCGTCAGTTTTGCCTTCACGCCAGAGCTGCCGCCGGCCAAGCCGATTGTCCAGGCGACCCTGTACCAGCTGAAATCGAAAAGTCAGGCAACCACCCAGACCAATCAGAAGATTGCGGGTGAGGCGAAGAAATCCGCCGCACGCCAGACCGAAGTCGAGCAGATGGAACAGAAAAAGGTCGAGCAGGAAGCGGTAAAGGCTGCGGAACAAAAGAAAGAAGCAGCGGCTCAAAAGGCCGAGGAAGCCAAGAAGGCCGACGAGGCGAAGAAAGCGGACGAAGCGAAAAAGGCTGATGAAGCCAAGAAAGCCGACGACGCGAAGAAAGCCGAAGCCAAAAAGGCCGAAGAGAAACAATTGGCTGATATAGCCAAGAAGAAAGCCGAAGAAGAAGCCAAAAAGGCTGCTGAAGAAGAGGCCAAGAAAGCGGCCGCTGAAGAAGCCAAGAAGAAGATCGTCGAAGACGCGAAGAAGAAAGCCGCCGAAGACGCCAAGAAGAAAGCTGAAGCTGAAGAGGCGAAGAAGAAAGTCGCCGACGAAGCGAAGAAGAAAGCTGCTGCCGATGCTGCGAAGAAGAAATCGCAGGAAGCGGCACGTAAATCTGCTGAAGAGAAAAAGGCTCAGGCCCTGGCAGATTTGCTTTCCGACACGCCGCAGCGTCAGCAGGCCTTGGCCGATGAGCAGGGTGACGAAGTCGCGGGCAGTTTCGATGACCTGATTCGTGCGCGAGCAGCGGAAGGCTGGGCACGTCCTCCTTCGGCACGCAAAGGCATGACGGTCGTGCTGCAAATCGGCATGTTGCCGGACGGTACGGTGACCTCGGTCAGCGTGGCCAAGTCCAGTGGCGACGGTCCGTTCGATGCTTCGGCAGTCGCGGCGGTCAAGAATATTGGACGTTTGACGGAAATGCAGGGAATGAAGCCGAGCGATTTCGCTCCGTATCGTTCATTCAAGATGACATTCACACCTGAGGATCTAGCCTTGTGAGAAACCTTCTTCGAGGAATGCTGGTCGTGATCTGCTGCATGGCAGGGATCGCGATGGCTGATGAAAAGAACATTCTGGTCACCAGCGGCAGCGATCGGGCCACCCCGATCGCCGTTGTACCGTTCGGCATGCAGGGCGGTGCCGTGCTGCCGGACGATATGGCAGAAATCATTGGTAACGATTTGCGGAACTCGGGCTACTACTCGCCGATTCCAAAGCAAAACATGATCAGCCAGCCAAGCCAGCCGAGCGAAATCATCTTCCGTGACTGGAAGGCGGTGGGTGCTCAATACATGATGGTCGGCAGCATTGCTCCAGCGGGCGGTCGTCTGCAGGTGCAGTGGGCACTGTTCAACGTGGCCACCGAGCAGAAAGTGGCTGACGGCAGTGTTTCCGGGACCACCGAGCAACTGCGTGACATGGCGCACTTCATCTCTGACCAGTCGTTCGAAAAACTCACCGGTATCAAAGGTGCGTTTTCGACCCGTCTGCTGTACGTGACAGCCGAGCGTTTCTCCGAGAAGAACACTCGCTACACCCTGCAGCGTTCGGACTACGACGGTGCCCGCGCCGTGACTCTGCTGCAATCGCGCGAGCCGATCCTGTCGCCGCGTTTTGCACCGGATGGCAAGCGCATCGCCTACGTGTCGTTCGAGCAGAAGCGTCCGCGCATCTTCATGCAGAACATCGACACCGGTCGCCGTGAGCAGATCACCAACTTCGAAGGCCTGAACGGTGCGCCAGCCTGGTCGCCGGATGGCAATCGTCTTGCGTTCGTACTGTCGAAAGACGGTAACCCGGACATCTATGTGATGAACCTGGGTTCGCGTCAGATCACTCGCGTGACTGCAGGTCCTGGCATCAACACCGAACCGTACTGGGGCAAGGATGGTTCGACCATCTACTTCACCTCGGACCGTGGCGGCAAACCACAGATCTACAAAACCAGCGCCAGTGGCGGCGGTGCGGAGCGAGTGACCTTCATCGGTAACTACAACGCCAACCCGAAACTTTCGGCTGACGAAAAGACCCTGGTGATGATCCATCGTCAGGACGGTTTCACCAATTTCAAAGTAGCGGCTCAGGATTTGCAGCGCGGAAGTGTAAAAATCCTAACTGATAGCACTCTGGACGAGTCGCCTACTGTTGCGCCCAACGGCACCATGGTAATCTACGCCACCCGCCAGCAGGGCCGGGGAGTCTTGATGCTCGTGTCCATTAATGGACGCGTGAGGCTCCCGCTTCCTACCGCACAAGGCGAAGTCAGAGAACCGTCCTGGTCCCCTTACCTGAACTGACGCGGCGCTTTACGTTTTACTTAACACACTGGGGTTCATTAGGAGTTTCACGATGGAAATGCTGAAGTTTGGTAAATTTGCTGCGCTGGCTCTGGCCATGGCTGTAGCTGTAGGTTGCTCGTCCAAAGGCGGCGACAACGCCGGTGAAGGCGCTGTTGATCCAAACGCTGGTTACGGCGCAAACACTGGTGCCGTTGACGGTTCCCTGAGCGAAGAAGCTGCTCTGCGCGCAATCACCACCTTCTACTTCGAATACGACAGCTCGGACCTGAAGCCAGAAGCCATGCGCGCTCTGGACGTTCACGCCAAAGACCTGAAAGCAAACGGCGCTCGCGTTGTTCTGGAAGGCAACACCGACGAACGTGGTACTCGTGAGTACAACATGGCACTGGGCGAGCGTCGTGCGAAAGCCGTTCAGCGTTACCTGGTACTGCAAGGTGTTTCCCCAGCTCAGCTGGAACTGGTTTCCTACGGCGAAGAGCGTCCAGTTGCTACCGGCAACGACGAGCAGTCCTGGGCTCAAAACCGTCGCGTCGAACTGCGTAAGTAATTCGATATGCGAACGTGCCGTCGTGCTGTAACTGTTCTGGCTCTCAGTCTCGCGCCGCTTGCGGCGTGGGCTGCGGTTCCTGTGGTCGATGACAACTCCGGTTATAACAATAGCGGGAGCAGTTATCCGCCTGCAGGTTACGGTACGAACGGCGCCTATGCCGGGGGAGCGGCTTCGGCCCCTGCCTCGGCACAGGGCATGCTGTTCAACCAACTGCAACAGATGCAGGATCAGATATCGCGCCAGCAAGGTGTGATCGAAGAACTGCAGAATCAGGTTGCGCGCATGAAGCAAGAGTCTCTGGAGCGATACCAGGATCTTGATCGGCGCATAGGATCCGGTGCTGCACCTGCCGCGACTCCTGAGAATTCTTCTGCCGGTGGCGATGCAAGTGCTGCTGCCGGTGCTGCTGCGGGTGCCGGGGCTGCTGCCGCCCAAGCGCCTGCTGCGAGCAGCGAACCGGGTGATCCGGCCAAGGAAAAGCTGTATTACGATGCGGCTTTCGACCTGATCAAAGCCAAGGATTTCGACAAGGCCAGCCAGGCTTTCTCGGCATTCCTGCGCAAATACCCGAACAGCCAATACGCGGGCAACGCCCAGTACTGGTTGGGCGAAGTCAACCTGGCCAAAGGCGATCTGCAAGGTGCAGGTCAAGCGTTTGCCAAGGTTTCGCAGCTGTATCCCAAGCATGCCAAAGTGCCGGATTCGCTGTACAAGCTGGCTGACGTAGAGCGCCGCCTCGGTCACACCGACAAGGTCAAAGGCATTCTGCAACAGGTGGTTTCCCAATACCCGGGGACCTCTGCAGCTCAGTTGGCCCAGCGCGATCTGCAACGCATGTAACCCAGCTTTACCCCGTTTGGAAGAAACCCGCGCTTGTCGCGGGTTTTTTCGTTAGAATTCACGCCCTTTTTCTGAAACACGCTTCTGGTGATCTACGCGTTGGCGGGGTTGCCTGAAGTGCCTGACGGAGGCGGACAGCCTGTTTAGCTGTTACGCCCGTGGCGACTATGCAAGACACATTGAGAATCACCGAAGTTTTCTACTCGTTGCAGGGGGAAACGCGGACTGCCGGGCTGCCCACGGTTTTTGTGCGCCTGACCGGTTGCCCATTGCGTTGCCAATACTGCGACAGCGCCTATGCGTTCACCGGCGGTACGATCCGCACCCTCGATGACATCCTTGAGCAAGTGGCCGGGTTCCGCCCGCGCTACGTGTGTGTCACTGGTGGTGAGCCACTGGCGCAGCCCAATGCCATTCCTTTGCTCAAGCGGTTGTGTGATGCCGGTTACGAGGTCTCGCTGGAAACCAGCGGTGCCCTCGACGTTTCGGCCGTCGATCCACGCGTCAGCCGCGTTGTCGACCTGAAGACGCCGGGCTCGAAAGAAGCCCACCGCAACCGTTACGAGAATATCGAACTGCTGACTTCCAACGATCAGGTGAAATTTGTCATCTGCTCGCGGGAAGACTATGACTGGGCGGTTTCCAAACTGATCCAGTACGGGCTCGACCGGCGTGCCGGCGAAGTCCTGTTTTCTCCAAGTCACCATGACCTCAACGCAAGGGATCTGGCGGACTGGGTGGTGGCGGATAACCTGCCAGTGCGGCTGCAACTGCAACTGCATAAATATCTATGGAATGATGAGCCGGGGCGCTGAGATGACTGAACAACTGAACACTGACGAAAAACGTGCGGTAATACTGCTGTCGGGTGGCCTGGACTCGGCCACCGTGGTGGCAATGGCTCGCGCTGAAGGCTACGCCTGCTACACCATGAGTTTCGATTACGGTCAGCGCTCCCACGCTGAGCTGCACGCTGCTGCTCGCGTTGCCCGCGACCTGGGTGTGGTCGAGCACAAGGTCATTGGCCTGAACCTGAACGGCATGGGCGGTTCGGCCCTGACCGACACCAGCATCGATATCCCGGAAGAGTTGGGTGAGGGCATTCCGGTGACTTACGTGCCGGCGCGCAACACTGTGTTCCTGTCGCTGGCATTGGGCTGGGCGGAAGTGCTCGGCGCCCGTGACATCTTCATTGGCGTCAACGCGGTGGATTATTCCGGCTACCCGGATTGCCGTCCGGAGTTCATCGAGTCGTTCGAGCGCATGGCTAACCTTGCGACCAAGGCGGGCGTGGAGGGCAATGGTTTCCGCATCCAGGCGCCGCTGCAGAACCTGAGCAAGGCGCAGATCGTCCAGGCCGGTGTGAAGCTCGGCGTGGATTACGGCCTGACCGTTTCCTGCTATCAGGCCGACGATGACGGCCGTGCCTGCGGCAAATGCGACAGCTGCCGCCTGCGTGCAGAGGGCTTTGCGGCGGCCGGTGTGAGCGATCCAACACCTTATTTTTGATTTTTTTCAAAAAGGTGTTGAATAGTCCTTAAAAATCAGTATTATACGCGCCACCACACAGCGGGTCGTTAGCTCAGTTGGTAGAGCAGTTGGCTTTTAACCAATTGGTCGTAGGTTCGAATCCCACACGACCCACCATATTTGGCGGTTTAGAAAATCCGGAAGGCCCACGAAAGTGAGGATTTCCGGGTTTTTTTTTGCCTGCGATTCGGGTGAGCATTTGTTCAGTGCCGTCGGCGCTGACACAGGTCAGAATCATCTTTTGTATCAATGGGATATTCTGTAGCCTTGCGCAGCTTCAATGCTGTCCGTGCCTGATAATACTCACCCTCCCGGCGGTACCCTCATGCGGTCCGGAGCCGGGTGTATACTCGACTTTCGCGCGAAAGCGCCTGCAGGTCTTGCGAACATGACGCAGATTTCCGAACGCCTTCTGGTTCAAGCCCACCTCGATGCCAAACAGCCCAAACCGCTGACTGCCGAGGAAGAGGCCTACTACCGTTCCGCCATCGCCGCCGAGCTCAAGGCTCAGGACGCGGTGCTGGTCGCCCACTTCTATTGCGATCCGGTGATTCAGGCTCTGGCCGAAGAAACCGGTGGCTGTGTTTCCGACTCCCTGGAGATGGCCCGCTTCGGCAACGCCCATCCGGCCAAGACCGTGGTGGTCGCCGGCGTTAAATTCATGGGTGAGACCGCCAAGATCCTCAACCCGGAAAAGCGCGTGCTGATGCCGACGCTGGACGCCACCTGCTCGCTGGACCTGGGTTGCCCGGTTGACGAGTTCTCGGCGTTTTGCGATCAGCACCCGGAGCGCACGGTGGTGGTGTATGCCAACACCTCCGCTGCGGTCAAAGCCCGGGCTGACTGGGTGGTGACATCGAGCTGCGCGCTGGAGATCGTCGAAAGCCTGATGGACAACGGCGAGACCATCATCTGGGGCCCGGACAAGCACCTGGGGACTTACATCCAGCGCAAGACCGGTGCGGACATGCTGCTGTGGGACGGTGCGTGCATCGTTCACGAAGAGTTCAAGTCCAAGCAGCTGGAAGACATGAAGGCGCTGTATCCGGACGCCGCGATTCTGGTGCACCCGGAGTCGCCGACGTCGGTGATCGAACTGGCCGACGCTGTCGGTTCCACCAGCCAGTTGATCGCTGCCGCGCAATCGCTGCCGAACAAGACCCTGATTGTCGCCACCGACCGTGGCATCTTCTACAAGATGCAGCAGCTGTGTCCGGACAAGGTCTTCATCGAGGCGCCAACCGCCGGTAACGGCGCGGCATGCCGCAGTTGCGCGCATTGCCCGTGGATGGCCATGAACACCCTTGAGCGTACGCTCAAGAGCTTGAAGGAAGGGACGAATGAGATCTTTGTTGATCCGGCGTTGATTCCGCAGGCGATCCGGCCTTTGAAGCGCATGCTGGATTTCACCCAGGCGGCGCGGATGAAGCTGGCGGGTAACGCTTAAGCTCTAAAGGCATTACAAAAACCTGTAGGAGTGAGCTTGCTCGCGATAGCGGTTTATCAGTCGACTTAAATATTGACTGACACTTCGCTATCGCGAGCAGGCTCACTCCTACAGTGGTTTTGGGTGTCTGAAAATTATTTGGTCTTTTTCGGGATCCGCACCACGCGGGTATCGGAATAGATGTCATGCCAGGTGCGTTTCTGCTTGTCATACAACGACCAGAAGAAGCCAAGCCCCGCGCACAGCCACGAAGCGATCGATACCATGAAGCGCAGCAGCGCCTGCCACAGGCTGATCGCGCTGCCATCGGCGTTCTGCACGCGAATCCCCCACACCTGCATGCCCAGCGTCTGCCCGCCATGGGTCCAGAACTTGGCGAAGAACGCAAACAGCACCAGCAGCAGCACCGTGGAGTACAGCGGATCGCCGTCCATTTTCCCGGAGTCGGTCAGTACCCGCAGGCGTTCCTCGCCGATGATTGCCGCCTGGATCAGCTTGTAAACGAATCCGGTGACAATCAGCAGGGCGGTGCACAGCAGGAAGTCATAGAACATCGCGGCCAGGCGACGGCCAAGGCCAACGGCAGGAAAATCGCCCTGGGGAGTGAGCAGGTTTTTCGACATGGCAGCCTCTGGACGCAAAATGAAGCGCCATTTTACGGATTCGTGCGCACAAAAAAGCCCCTGATATCAATATCAGGGGCTTTTTCGTAACAGAAGATCAGGCTTCAGCTTGTACTTCGTCAGCCTGCATGCCTTTTTGGCCTTGCACTGCAACGAAGGTCACTTTCTGGCCTTCTTTCAGGCTCTTGAAGCCGTTGCCCTGAATGGCGCGGAAATGCACGAACAGATCCGGACCGCTTTCTGGAGTGATAAAACCAAAACCTTTCTCGTCGTTAAACCACTTGACGGTACCGCTCTGACGTGTGGACATTTCTTATTTCCTTTGACGCAAAAATTAATGACAGTCTCTTCCTCATGAAAGAGTACTGGGGCTGGTTGCAGGAGAGTAAGAAGACGTCGAACGGGATGTAGCTAACTTTGTAGGCTACTGCCCAGGTCACGATTCCAAGCTGACCCATGCAAACACAGTGGACAAACTCTACGCCAACTACGGGAGAAAAAACAAGCCCCGCGAAGGCCCCGGTTTTCCTGCCCCTGATGGCAGTTTAGTCAGTCCACTAGTACGGTTTAGACGATTAGCTTGTTGAAATGTTTTCGACCGTTATAAGCAAAGTTCAAATTCGAATCAGATGTTAGAAAATGCACTTTTTTGTGGCGATTGCGTTACACATTAGTGCACGCATAACGCAATCGCGTTACTTATAGAAACAGTCAATCAACCACGGTAGTAGCGTTGTGGAACAAATGGCATTTTGCTTACAAGCATTTGCACCTTTTTCCCACGAACGATGGCCCAGACTGGCGTATCGAGTGCGGTATAAGCGCTGTCGAGGTAACCCATCGCCAGCGGCCCACCCAAGGTCGGCCCGAAGCCGCCGCTGCACACGCTGCCGATGATCTCACCGGCCTCATTGACGATTTCCGCGCCTTCACGCACCGGCGTGCGTTCCTGCGGCAGCAGGCCGACGCGTTTGCGTGCGACACCGTTCTGCTGTTGAGCGAAAACCGCTTCCGCTCCCGGGAAACCACCGGCCCGCGCGCCGTCGGCACGGCGTGGCTTGGAGATCGCCCACAACAGGCTGGCTTCGATCGGCGTGGTCTCGGTGTTCATGTCGTGGCCGTACAGGCACAGACCGGCCTCCAGGCGCAGCGAGTCGCGGGCGCCGAGGCCGATGGCCTGGACTTCCGGTTCGGCGAGCAGGGCGCGGGCGAGTTTTTCCGCGTCGGCAGCGGGCACCGAGATTTCGAAACCGTCTTCACCGGTGTAGCCCGAACGGCTGACGAAGCAATCCACGCCCAGCAGTTGCACGCGGTTGAACTGCATGAAGGTCATCTTCGCCACTTCCGGCGCCAGCCGCGCGAGCACGGTGACTGCTGCCGGACCCTGCAGGGCGAGCAGGGCGCGCGCCTCGAACAGCTCCGTAATGGTGCACTGGTCGCCGATGTGTTTTTGCAGGTGGGCCAGGTCCTGATCCTTGCACGCGGCGTTGACCACCAGGAACAGCTCGTCGTTACCGAGGTTGGCGACCATCAGGTCGTCGAGGATGCCGCCGTTCTGGTTGGTGAACATCGCGTAGCGCTGCATGCCCACCGGCAGGTCGATGATGTCCACTGGCACCAGAGTTTCCAGGGCCTTGGCGGCATTGGCGCCGGTCAGGCGGATCTGGCCCATGTGCGAGACATCGAACAGCCCGGCCTGCTCACGGGAGTGCTGATGTTCCTTCATCACGCCCAGCGGGTATTGCACCGGCATGTCATAGCCGGCGAACGGCACCATGCGGGCACCGAGTTCGAGATGCAAAGCGTGCAGCGGGGTTTTCGACAGTTGTTCGGTGGACATGCGGAACTCCTTGATTCACAGCAACCCTCTCCCGCAGGGAGAGGGGGCTAATTAGCATTCGATAATGTTGACCGCCAGACCGCCACGGGCGGTCTCTTTGTATTTGCTTTTCATGTCGGCGCCGGTCTGGCGCATGGTGCGGATGACCTTGTCGAGCGAGACGAAGTGTTGGCCGTCGCCGCGCATGGCCATGCGCACCGCGTTGATCGCCTTCACCGAGCCCATGGCGTTGCGCTCGATGCACGGCACCTGCACCAGCCCGCCAATCGGGTCGCAGGTCAGGCCGAGGTTGTGTTCCATGCCGATTTCTGCGGCGTTTTCCACTTGCTGCACGCTGCCACCGAGGACTTCGCACAACGCACCGGCCGCCATCGAACAGGCCACACCGACTTCGCCCTGACAGCCGACTTCGGCGCCAGAGATCGAGGCGTTCTCCTTGTACAGAATGCCGATCGCGGCGGCGGTCAGCAGAAAACGCACGACGCCGTCGTCATTCGCACCGGGAATAAAGCGCATGTAGTAATGCAGCACCGCCGGGATGATCCCCGCCGCGCCGTTGGTGGGCGCGGTAACCACGCGCCCGCCGTTGGCGTTTTCTTCGTTGACCGCCAGCGCGTACAGGTTGACCCAGTCGAGCACCGACAGCGGATCGCGCAGCGCCGATTCCGGGTTCTTGCACAGCTGCCGATGCAGTGCCGCCGCCCGGCGTTTGACCTTCAGCCCGCCCGGCAGAATGCCTTCGTTGCGGCAGCCGGCAGCCACGCAGTCCTGCATCACTTGCCAGATCTTCAGCAGCCCGGCGCGGGTCTCCGCCTCCGGACGCCAGGCGCTTTCGTTGGTCAGCATCAGCTGGCTGATTGACAGCCCGTACGTGGCGCAATGACCGAGCAGGTCCTTGGCGCTTTTGAACGGGAAGGTCAGCGGTGTGGCGTCTTCGACGATGCGGTCGGCACCGGCGGCATCCTCGTCGACGACAAAACCACCGCCAACGGAGTAGTACTCGCGGCTGCGGATCTGAATGCCTGCCGCATCGAATGCACGGAAGATCATGCCGTTGGGGTGATAGGCCAGCGGCTTGCGGATCATCGCCAGGTGTTCTTTTTCGTTGAACGCAATGCTGTGTTCACCGAGCAAGTTCAGCCGGCCATTGCCGCGAATGTCTTGCAGGCGCGCGGCGACGGTTTCGGTATCAACGGTGTCCGGGTGTTCGCCCTCAAGGCCGAGCAGCACAGCCTTGTCGCTGCCGTGACCTTTGCCGGTGGCGCCGAGCGAGCCGTACAGCTCGACTTTGACGGTGCAGGTTGCAGACAACAGGTTGTCCCGGCGCAGGCCTTCGGCGAAGCGCGCAGCGGCACGCATCGGGCCGACGGTGTGGGAGCTGGAGGGACCGATGCCAATCTTGAACAGGTCGAACACGCTTAACGACATGAGTGGTTCTCCGGTTTCTTGTTATAGGAATTGGCGGATGTAGCGGTTCACCGCATTCCCTTGTAGGAGTGAGCCTGCTCGCGATAGCGGTCTTTCAGTGGACATCATTGGTGAATGTCAGTGCGCTATCGCGAGCAGGCTCACTCCTACAGAGGAATTGCGGAGTGTGCGGGATCAGCGATAACTGATCCCGCATCGGTTTAAGCGTAGCTTTCGATCGACGGGCAGGCGCACACTAGGTTGCGGTCGCCGAACACGTTGTCGACGCGACCGACCGGCGGCCAGTATTTGCCTTCGATCAACGACGCCACTGGATACACCGCTTGCTCGCGGCTGTACGGGTGAGTCCATTCGCCGACCAGCTCCGCCGCGGTGTGCGGGGCGTTCTTCAGCGGGTTGTCGTCCTTGTCCAGGGTGCCGTTTTCCACGGCGCGGATTTCTTCGCGGATGCGGATCATGGCGTCGCAGAAGCGGTCCAGTTCTTCTTTGGATTCGCTTTCGGTCGGCTCGATCATCAGCGTGCCCGCTACCGGGAACGACATGGTCGGGGCGTGGAAGCCGAAGTCGATCAGGCGCTTGGCAACGTCATCGACGCTGATACCGCTGCTGTCTTTCAGCGGACGCAGGTCGAGGATGCATTCGTGCGCCACCAGACCGTTGCTGCCGGTGTACAGCACTGGGTAGTGCTCTTCCAGACGACGGGAAATGTAGTTGGCGTTGAGGATCGCCAGTTGCGAAGCACGCTTGAGACCCGCGCCACCCATCATACGAATGTACATCCAGGTGATCGGCAGAATGCTCGCGCTGCCGAACGGTGCTGCGCAGACCGCGCCTTCTTTGCGCTCCATCTGGCCATGGCCCGGCAGGAACGGGGTCAGGTGCGACTTGACGCCAATCGGGCCGACGCCCGGGCCGCCACCGCCGTGCGGAATGCAGAAGGTCTTGTGCAGGTTCAGGTGGCTCACGTCACCGCCGAACTTGCCCGGCGCGCAGAGGCCGACCATCGCGTTCATGTTGGCGCCGTCGATGTACACCTGGCCGCCGTTGTCGTGAATGATCCCGCAGATTTCGCGGATGCCTTCTTCGAACACGCCGTGGGTCGACGGGTAGGTGATCATCAGCGCGGCGAGGTGTTCGCGGTGCTCGATGGCTTTGGCGCGCAGGTCTTCGATGTCGACGTTGCCACGGGCATCGCACGCGGTCACGACCACGCGCATGCCGGCCATGTTGGCGGTGGCCGGGTTGGTGCCGTGAGCGGACGACGGGATCAGGCAGATGTCGCGGCGCTCATCGCCACGGCTCTGGTGGTAGGCACGGATCGCCAGCAGGCCGGCGTATTCACCTTGCGAACCGGCGTTCGGTTGCAGCGAGATCGAGTCGTAACCGGTGGCGGCGCAGAGCATCGCTTCCAGTTCATCGGTCAGTTGCTGGTAGCCGGCACTTTGCGCGGCCGGGGCGAACGGGTGCAGGGCGCCGAATTCGGCCCAGGTCACCGGGATCATTTCGCTGGCGGCGTTGAGTTTCATGGTGCACGAGCCCAGCGGGATCATGGTGCGATCCAGTGCCAGGTCCTTGTCCGCCAGTTTGCGCAGGTAGCGCATCAGCTCGGTTTCCGAGTGATAACGGTTGAACACCGGGTGGCTGAGGATCGGCGATTGACGTACCAGCGCGGCCGGAATGGTGCTTTGCACTGAAGCGGCCAGCGCAGCGAAGTCCGGCAGGGTCTTGCCGTCGGCGAACAGGCCCCACAGGGTTTCGATGTCAGCCTGAGTGGTGGTTTCGTCCACCGACAGGCCCAGGCGCTCGGCATCGATCACGCGCAGGTTGATCTGCTGAGCGTGTGCCTTGTCATGCAGTGCAGCGGTGTGCGCGCCGGTGGCGATGGTCAGGGTGTCGAAGAAGCTTGCCTGCTCGACTTTGGCGCCCAGCGCGCTCAGGCCTTTGGCGAGAATCGCGGTCAGGTGATGCACGCGGTTGGCGATCTGCGTCAGGCCTTTCGGGCCGTGGTACACGGCGTACATGCTGGCGATGTTGGCCAGCAGCACCTGCGCGGTGCAGATGTTCGAGGTGGCCTTCTCGCGGCGGATGTGTTGCTCGCGGGTCTGCATCGCCAGACGCAGGGCCGGCTTGCCGAAGCGGTCAACCGAGACACCGACCAGACGGCCCGGCATATCGCGCTTGAACGCATCCTTGGTGGAGAAGTAAGCGGCGTGCGGGCCACCGAAACCCAGCGGCACGCCGAAGCGTTGCGCGGAACCGATGGCGACGTCCGCGCCGAACTCGCCCGGGGCGGTCAGCAGGGTCAGGGCCAGCAGGTCGGCAGCCACGGCGACCAGCGCGTTGGCGGCGTGGAAGCGCTCGGTCAGCTCGCGATAGTCGAACAGGTCACCGTTGCTGGCCGGGTATTGCAGCAGCGCGCCGAAGAACGGCGTCACGTCGGTCAGCTCACGTTCGTCGCCCACCACGACGTCAATGCCCAGTGGCTCGGCACGGGTGCGCAGCACGTCGAGGGTTTGCGGGTGGCTGTGGATCGAGGCGAAGAATTGGTGGCTGCCTTTGTTCTTGCTCAGGCGTTTGCAGAAGGTCATGGCTTCGGCAGCGGCGGTGGCTTCGTCGAGCAAGGAGGCGTTGGCGATCGGCAGGCCGGTGAGGTCGCTGATCAGGGTCTGGAAGTTCAGCAGCGCTTCGAGGCGACCCTGGGAAATTTCTGGCTGGTACGGGGTGTAAGCGGTGTACCAGGCCGGGTTTTCCAGAAGGTTGCGCAGGATCGGCGACGGCGTGTGGCAGTTGTAGTAGCCCTGGCCGATGTAGGTCTTGAACAACTGGTTTTTGCCGGCGATGGATTTGATCATCGCCAGGGCGTCGGCCTCGCTCAGGCCGTCGTCCATGCCGAGCACGCTGGTGCCCTTGATGCTTTCCGGGATGACGCTGGCGCTCAGGGCTTCGAGCGAGTCGAAGCCGAGGCTGTTGAGCATGGCCTGCTCGTCACCGGCGCGCGGGCCGATGTGACGGGCGATGAATTCGTTGGCGGTGCCGAGGTTTACTTGGGTCATGTCGCTACTCCTCAGGCTTCGGCGTTGGCTTTGATCAGACGGTCGTAGGCGTCCTGATCCAGCAGTTTGGCCACGGCCGATGCGTCGGTTGGCTTGAAGCGGAAGAACCAGCCTTCACCCAGCGGATCTTCGTTGACCAGTTCCGGAGCGTTTTCCAGTGCCGGGTTGACTTCCAGCACGTCGCCGTCCAGTGGCATGTACACGCCGCTGGCGGCTTTCACCGATTCCACGGTGGCGGCTTCAGCGCCTTTTTCGTAAGCCTGCAGTTCAGGCAGTTGCACGAACACCACGTCGCCCAGGGCGTTCTGCGCGAAAGCGGTGATGCCGACAGTAACGCTGCCGTCAGCTTCGGTGCGCAGCCATTCGTGATCTTCAGTAAAACGCAACTCGCTCATGGAAACTCCTAAGGGGGCCAGACTCGTCTGGTGGACGCGATGGAAGACTCGGGCGGGAAAGCCCTGATTTTATGAGCGGTTACTTAGCAAGAACGCGGCCATCTTGTATTTTTCTTTATAAATCAATTGGATAGATGTTTTTTGGGATGACGCAGATTGCATGTGTGTAGCGAAATCGCTACAGATCGGGGCAGGGAAAAAAGCTGAAGCGGATCAAAGCCTTGCACAGCGGTGATCGGAGTGGAGTGTAGCGATATCGTTCCGCTGTAGCGCTTTCAGTACAGATGGAGGTCGTTTTTACAACGAGCAATGAAGTGTCTGAACTGCAAACCAGGACTGTAGGAGCTGCCGAAGGCTGCGATCTTGTGATTTTGTTTTTTCGATCAAGATCAAAAGATCGCAGCCTTCGGCAGCTCCTACAGGAGATCGGGAGAGTTCGGGAATTTGTGGTGGCTCAGGGCTTGTTGGGGATGCCGTATTTGCGCAGGCGATGGGCAATCGCGGTGTGCGAGGTTTGCAGGCGGCTGGCCAGTTGCCGAGTCGAGGGGTAGCTGACGTAGAGCTTTTCCAGCAGCGATTTCTCGAACGCTTCCACGGCTTGTTCGAGGCTGTCGACGTCACTGTCAGCCTGGCGCGCCACGGAGGTGCCGGCGATGTCCAGGTCGCCGATGTCGACCAGGCTGCTTTCGCAGATCGCAGCGGCGCGGAAGATCACGTTCTGCAGTTGCCGCACATTGCCCGGCCAGCGATTGCCGAGCAGCGCCGGATAGGTGCCGGGGGCGAGGCGGCAGACCGGGCGCTGGATCTGCGCGCAGGCCTGCTGCATGAAGTAGCGCGCCAGCAGCAGGATGTCCTGACCGCGCTCGCGCAGCGGTGGCACTTCAACGTTGAGCACGTTGAGGCGGTAGAACAGGTCTTCGCGGAACAGGCCTTCGCTGACCATTTTTTCCAGGTCGCGGTGGGTCGCGCTAAGGATCCGCACGTTGACCTTCACCTCGCGATCACCGCCGACCCGACGGAAACTGCCGTCATTCAGAAAGCGCAATAACTTGGCCTGCAAGTACGGCGACATCTCGCCGATCTCGTCGAGAAACACCGTGCCCTGGTTAGCCAGTTCCATCAGCCCCGGTTTGCCACCGCGTGCCGCGCCAGTGAAGGCGCCGGGGGCGTAGCCGAACAGTTCGCTTTCGGCGAGGTTTTCCGGCAGGGCCGCGCAGTTCAGCGCCAGGAACGGTGCACTGTACCGCGCGCTGATTGCGTGGCAGGCACGGGCCACCAGTTCTTTACCGGTGCCGGTTTCGCCCTGAATCAACAGTGGCGCATCGAGGGCCGCGACCCGTTGCGCGCGGGCCTTGAGGGTGCGGATCGCCGGGGATTCGCCGAGCAGCGCATCGAAGCCTTCGGCGTGGTCGTGGTGCAGCGCTGACAGTTGTTCGCCGATGCGGTTCGGCTGATACAGGGTCAGCAGCGCGCCGGCGTCGGTGATCGGTGTAGCGTCGAGCAACAGGGTCTGGCCGTTGACGGTGATTTCCCGCAGCGGCAGGCGGAAGCCCTGTTCGAGCAGGGTGTCCAGCAGGCCGGGATCGTTGAACAATTGCGCAACGCTTTCGCCCGCCGGCTCACGACCGTACAGCGCGATCAAGGCCGGGTTGGCCAGCAGCACCTTGCCGGCGCTGTCCAGTGCCAGTACCGGATCGGTCATCGCCGCGAGCAACGCATCGAGCTGCAAGTGCTGACGCTGGCCGGGGAGGATGTCGACCACGGTCACCGCTTCTACACCGCGCACGCGAAACAGCGCATCCTTGAGTTCTTCGAGCACTTGCGGGCTCAAGGTCGGGGCGTCGATGTAGACGTTGGGCGGGATCATCTCCACCGCATCCAGATTGAGGTTGCGCCCACCGAGGATAGCCAGGACTTCCTGGGTGATACCGACGCGGTCGATGAAGCTGACGTGGATACGCATGGGGCGGTTCAGTGTTCTGGGATGCGGAGGGTGGCAAGTATGCCTTGGGGCGGGGCAATGGTGAAATCCGACGCAAGATTTCAGGGCCACACTGAACCCTTGTAGGAGCGAGCCTGCTCGCGATAGCGGTGTGTCAGATAACAACGATGTCGACTGATACTCCACTATCGCGAGCAGGTTCACTCCTACAGGGAGTGTGAAACATTGAGGGTTATTCGAAGTGCTCGAGATTGACCGAGTCGCCGGATTTCATATCGAGCTGCTTACGGATGTCTTCAAACATCAGATCGTAATGCTTGTGTACCGAGCCGATCTGGCTGTGGGTCCTGGGGATGCCGTACTTCTCGGCGATCCGCGTCACGTTGTTGGCAAAGTTGTAGGCCTCTTCCTTGGGCAGGAAGAAGGTCTCTTTCATATCCTTTCCCTGAAGGCTGCCATGCATCGTGAACTGTATGCCTTTGCCTTTTTGCGGATCGGTGAACAACTCATAGTCGAGGTGCACGTTGTAACTGACATCATCCGGCGTCAAGGCATGTCGCTCGATGTGCAGGCGACCGGGTTCGAATTGGGCCATGGATTTCTCCTTTCAAGGCATGGGAGAAGGGCAGCCCCTGGGTCTGCCCCCGGAGTTTCTATTTATCGATAACTGATGCCCGGCTTCGCCGTGCTGACGCGAGTACCGGCGGTGCCCTGGACAATCGCTTCGATGTCCGCGAGCGAGCCGATCACCGCAACCTTGCCAGTATGGCGCGCGAATTCGCAGGCTGCCTGCACCTTCGGTCCCATGGAACCGGCGGCAAAACCCAGACGTTCCAGTTCATCCGGATGCGCCTCGGCGATGGCTTTCTGCGTCGGTTTGCCGTAGTCGATGAACGCTGCGTTGACGTCGGTGGCGATCACCAGCAAGTCGGCTTCCAGCTGTTCGGCCAGCAGCGACGAGCACAGGTCCTTGTCGATCACCGCCTCGATGCCCTTGAGGTTGCGGTTTTCGTCGTACAGGGTCGGAATCCCGCCGCCACCGGCGCAGATCACGATGCTGCCCTTGTCCAGAAGCCACTTGATCGGGCGGATTTCGAAGATGCGTTTTGGCCGTGGACTGGCGACCACACGGCGGAACTTGTCGCCGTCCGGAGCGATGGCCCAGCCTTTTTCGGCGGCGAGTTTTTCCGCTTCGGCTTTGTCGTAGACCGGGCCGATCGGTTTGCTCGGCTTCTGGAACGCCGGGTCCTTGGCGTCGACTTCAACCTGAGTCAGCAGAGTGGCGAACGGCACCTCGAAGTCCAGCAGGTTGCCCAGTTCCTGTTCGATGATGTAGCCGATCATGCCTTCGGTTTCGGCACCGAGCACGTCCAGCGGGTAAGGGGTGACAGAGGTATAAGCGGCCGCTTGCAGCGACAGCAGGCCGACTTGCGGGCCATTGCCGTGGGCGATGACCAGTTGGTTGCCGGGGTGGATCTTGGCGATTTGCTCGGTGGCGATGCGGATGTTGGCGCGCTGGTTGTCAGCGGTCATCGGTTCGCCACGGCGGAGGAGGGCGTTACCGCCCAGAGCTACGACGATACGCATGGTGCAATCCTTTCAGAGTTCGATGACCCTGTAGGAGCCGCCGAAGGCTGCGATCTTTTGACTTTGCTGTATGCAGATCAAGATCAACAGATCGCAGCCTTCGGCAGCTCCTACAGGTCAATGGTTGATCAGGAAGTCCCGATCAGCGAGTTACAGATCAGCCAGTGCCGACACCAGAATCGCCTTGATGGTGTGCATTCGGTTTTCCGCTTGTTCGAAGGCGATGTTGGCCGGGGATTCGAACACGTCCTCTGTCACTTCGACGCCGTTGGCCAAGTGCGGATAGCGCGCGGCAATGTCTTTGCCGACCTTGGTTTCGCTGTTATGGAACGCCGGCAGGCAGTGCATGAATTTCACGCGAGGGTTGCCGGAGGCTTTCATCATTTTGCTGTTGACCTGGTACGGCAGCAGTTGCTCGATACGCTCGTCCCACGCTTCGACCGGCTCACCCATCGATACCCAGATGTCGGTGTGAATGAAGTCCACGCCTTTGACCGCTTCTTTCGGGTCTTCGGTAATGGTGATGCGTGCGCCGCTTTCTTCGGCGAATTCTTTGCACTGCGCGATGAAGTCAGCGTGCGGCCACAGCGCTTTCGGTGCAGCGATGCGTACGTCCATGCCGAGTTTGGCGCCGATCATCAGCAGCGAGTTGCCCATGTTGTAGCGGGCGTCGCCGAGGTAGGCGTAGCTGATGTCGTGCATCGGTTTGTCGCTGTGCTCACGCATGGTCAGTACGTCGGCGATCATTTGTGTCGGGTGGAATTCGGCGGTCAGACCGTTGAACACCGGCACCCCGGCGAACTTGGCCAGCTCTTCGACGATTTCCTGTTCGAAGCCACGGTATTCAATGGCATCAAACATCCGGCCGAGCACGCGGGCGGTGTCTTTCATGCTTTCTTTGTGGCCGATCTGCGAGGACACCGGGTCAATGTAGGTGACGTGAGCGCCTTGGTCGTGCGCCGCGACTTCGAAGGCGCAACGGGTGCGGGTCGAGGTTTTTTCGAAGATCAGCGCGATGTTCTTGCCTTGCAGGTGCGGACGCTCGGTACCGCTGTACTTGGCGCGTTTGAGGTCGCGGGACAGGTCGATCAGATAGTTGAGTTCGCGAGTGGTGTGGTGCATCAAGCTCAGCAAACTGCGGTTGCGCATGTTAAAAGCCATGATGGATCTCCTTGGGTTTCGGTTATCCCCTTGGCCGCGCTCGATAAGTCGCGGCCAAGGCTCAAAGATTAGTAATCGATCGGGTCGCGGATGATCGGGCAGGTCATGCAGTGGCCACCGCCACGGCCGCGCCCGAGTTCGCCGGCGCTGATGGTGATGACCTCCACGCCCGCCTTGCGTAGCAAGGTGTTGGTGTAGGTGTTGCGGTCGTAGCCGATGACCACGCCCGGCTCCACGGCCACCACGTTGTTGCCGTCGTCCCATTGTTCGCGTTCGGCGGCGAAGCTGTTGCCGCCGGTTTCCACCACGCGCAGCTTCGGCAGGTTGAGGGCTTTGGCCACGGTGTCGAGGAAGGTGGTTTCTTCGCGGCGAATGTCGATGCCGCCCTGTTTGCTTTCGTCAGGGCGCAGGGTAAACGCGACGATCTGGTTCACTACTTCCGGGAAGATCGTCACCAGGTCGCGGTCGCAGAAGCTGAACACGGTGTCCAGGTGCATCGCCGCACGGGACTTCGGCAGGCCTGCGACGATGACTTTTTCCACGGCTTTGTTCTTGAACAGGTTCAGCGCCAGTTGGCCGATGGCCTGGCGAGAAGAACGCTCGCCCATGCCGATCAACACCACGCCGTTGCCGATCGGCATCACGTCGCCGCCCTCAAGGGTGGAGCTGCCGTGATCCTTGTCCGGGTCGCCGTACCAGATCTCGAAATCGGCGTTGGTGAACTGCGGGTGGAATTTGTAGATGGCGGTGGCCAGCAGGGTTTCCTGACGGCGCGCCGGCCAGTACATCGGGTTGAGCGTCACGCCGCCATAGATCCAGCAGGTGGTGTCGCGGGTGAACTGGGTGTTTGGCAGCGGCGGCAGAATGAAGCTGGAGTGGCCGAGGAAGTCGCGGAACATCTGGATGGTTTTGCCACCGAAGCTGTCCGGCAGGTCATCGGCAGACACGCCGCCAATCAGGAACTCGGCGATGTGTCGCGGCTCAAGGCTTTTCAGCCAGGATTTGACTTCGCTGATCAGGCCCAGGCCCACCGAGTCGGCGGTGACCTTGCGATCAAGAATCCAGTCCAGCGCTTCAGGGATGGCGACGATGTCGGTCAGCAGGTTGTGCATTTCCAGCACGTCGATCCCGCGTTCACGCATCTTGGTCACGAAGTCGAAGTGGTCGCGCTTGGCCTGGGCGACCCACAGCACGTCGTCGAACAGCAGTTCATCGCAGTTGTTCGGGGTCAGCCGCTGGTGGGCCAGACCTGGGGAGCAAACCATGACTTTGCGCAGTTTGCCGGCTTCGGAATGGACGCCGTACTTAACTTTTTCCGTGGTCATTGCAGTGATCCTCCAGAGATAAAACGGTGGGCAATTACAGAGTCAGGAAGCCGTCGTAGAGACCGTAGGCTGCCACCAGGGCACCGACGATCACCGCGGCAAAAATCAGCTTCTCGACGTTAGTGAAAACCGCTTGTTTGAGTTCGAGCTTGGCCTTGGCGAACAGGATTGCGCCGGGGGCATACAGCAGGGCCGAGAGCAGCAGGTACTTGACGCCGCCGGCGTACAGCAGCCAGACCGCGTAGACCAGGGCGATACCGCCGATGATCAGATCCTTGCGCCGCTCGGCCGCGAAGCCTTCGTAGGTTTCGCCGCGCACCGCCAGCAGCAGGGCGTAGGCCGCCGACCACAGGTACGGCACCAGAATCATCGAGGTGGCGAGGTAGATCAGCGACAGGTAAGTGCTGGCCGAGAACAGGGTGATGATCAGGAACAGCTGCACCATCGCGTTGGTCAGCCACAGGGCGTTGGCCGGCACTTGGTTGGCGTTCTCGCGGCGCAGGAACTCCGGCATGGTGTGGTCCTTGGCGGCGGCGAACATGATCTCCGCGCACAGCAGCACCCACGACAGCAGCGCGCCCAGCAGCGAGATGACCAGGCCGACGCTGATCAGCACTGCGCCCCAGTGCCCGACCACGTGCTCGAGCACGGCAGCCATCGACGGGTTCTGCAATTTGGCCAGTTCAGGCTGAGTCATGATGCCCAGCGACAGCACGTTCACCAGTACCAGGAACAGCAGCACGGTGATGAAGCCGATCACGGTGGCTTTACCCACGTCGGAACGTTTCTCCGCCCGCGCCGAGAAGATGCTTGCGCCCTCGATGCCGATGAACACCCACACGGTAACCAGCATCATGTTGCGCACCTGGTTCATCACGCTGCCCAGATCGGGATTTTTCAAGCCCCAGATGTCAGCCGTGAAGATGTCCAGTTTGAATGCGAAGATCGCGATCAGGACGAACAGCAACAGCGGCACGACCTTGGCGACGGTGGTCACCAGGTTGATGAACGCTGCTTCCTTGATCCCGCGCAGCACCAGGAAATGCACGGCCCACAACAGGACAGAAGCGCCGATGACCGCCGCCACTGTGTTGCCTTCGCCGAAAATCGGAAAGAAATAGCCGAGGGTGCTGAACAAGAGAACAAAGTAGCCGACGTTGCCCAGCCAGGCACTGATCCAGTAACCCCAGGCGGACGAGAAACCCATGTAATCGCCGAAACCGGCCTTGGCGTAAGCGTAGACACCGCCGTCCAGGTCAGGCTTGCGATTGGCGAGGGTTTGAAAGACAAAAGCGAGGGTGAGCATGCCGACAGCGGTGATGGCCCAACCAATCAGTACCGCGCCGACATCGGCGCTGGCGGCCATGTTTTGTGGCAAAGAGAATATCCCGCCACCGATCATTGAACCGACTACCAATGCAACCAGTGCACCGAGTCGTAGTTTTACGGGAGCTTCAGACATTGCATGACTCCATTGCAGGAGAGAAGAGTTCACAGCCTAGTGCTGTTGTCTGTTCAAACATCTGACTTAGATCAGTACATGGCCACATTCCATTGTTAATGAATGACTTATGAAAAAGCTGATGGCATAAAGCGGCTGCCTGAAGAGGTCTGTTCCAGAGGCTCTGGCAGGTGTGGTTGGGAATTGCTCCTATTGCTTTCGAGTTATCACGCTAGTTGGTTTTCAGCTTTTGGCAAATTTTCCACATCTGTTTTCAGTACAGAATCGAATAACCAGTATTCGCGCACAAAAGCGACTAGCCGTGATAGGCGTTAGCGTCGTTGGCTATATATAAGAGGCGCTAATTGGCGTTATTCAATAAACGTACTTACGCTTTATCCGTTTAGTTAATACCTGATATTTGCAGGCGCTCGCCGCCGACAGGGAAAGGGAGACTGGAATGTCGCAACCGACGCAAAAGCTGCAACTGGGTGCGTTGATCGCCCTGGTGGTGGGTTCGATGATTGGCGGGGGGATTTTTTCCCTGCCGCAGAACATGGCGGCCCGCGCCGATGCCGGGGCGATCCTGATCGGCTGGGGCATCACGGCCATCGGCATGTTGACCCTGGCCTTCGTGTTCCAGACCCTGGCCAACCGCAAACCCGAACTGGACTCCGGGGTCTACGCCTACGCCAAGGCCGGATTCGGCGACTACATGGGCTTCTCGTCCGCCTGGGGTTACTGGATCAGTGCCTGGTTGGGCAACGTCGGTTATTTCGTCCTGCTGTTCAGTACCCTCGGTTACTTCTTTCCGGTGTTCGGCGAGGGCAACACGCCAGTCGCCATCGGTTGTGCGTCGCTGTTGCTATGGGCCGTGCACTTTCTGGTGATGCGCGGGATCAAGGAGGCGGCGTTCATCAATCAGGTGACCACGGTCGCCAAGATCGTGCCGCTGATCATGTTCATCGTCATTGCGGCGGTGGCGTTCAAGGCCGACATCTTCACTCGCGACATCTGGGGCCACAGCAACCCGAGCTTCGGCGGGGTGATGGATCAGGTGCGTAACATGATGCTGGTGACGGTGTTCGTGTTCATCGGCATCGAGGGGGCCAGCGTGTACTCGGCGCGGGCGGAGAAACGCACCGATGTCGGCCGCGCCACGGTGATCGGTTTCATCGGCGTGCTGGCGCTGCTGGTGCTGGTCAACGTGCTGTCGCTGGGGATCATGAGCCAGCCAGAGCTGGCGACCCTGCAGAACCCGTCGCTGGCGGCGGTGCTGGAACACATCGTCGGGCCGTGGGGCGCGTTGCTGATCAGCCTCGGTCTGGCAGTTTCCCTGCTCGGCGCGTTGCTGTCATGGGCGCTGCTGTGCGCCGAAATCCTGTTTGCCACGGCCCGAGACAAGACCATGCCGGCGTTCCTGAAAAAGGAAAATGCCAACCATGTGCCGGTCAATGCGCTGTGGCTGACCAACGTGATGATCCAGATTTTCCTGCTGATCACACTGTTTTCCGCCGGCACCTACACCAGCCTGATCTACCTCGCGTCGTCGATGATTCTGGTGCCGTACCTGTGGTCGGCGGCGTACGCGGTATTGCTCAGCGGTCGCGGCGAAACCTACGAGCACGCCTCGGCCGAGCGCACCAAGGACCTGCTGATCGGCGGCATCGCCCTGTGTTACGCGGTGTGGCTGTTGTATGCCGGCGGGGTGAAATATCTGCTGCTGTCGGCGTTGTTGTATGCGCCGGGCGTGGTGCTGTTCGCCAAGGCCAAGCATGAGCAGGGTGAGCCGCTGTTCACCCATGTCGAGAAGGTGATTTTCACCTGCGTGATCATTGGCGCGGGGTTGGCGGCGTATGGTTTGTACAGCGGGGTGTTGTCGTTGTAGGCGGATTGATTCTGGAATCGGTGGTGTCGGCGCGGGCCTCTTCGCGAGCAAGCTCGCTCCCATAGGGGAACGGATTTCAAGGGTGGGAGCGAGCCTGCTCGCGAAAGCGGTTAGAAAGTCACCACTGCGCTCGATGTGAACCCAATTCTGTGGCCGGCAACGCCCACTGCAGCGGCGTCCCGGTGATCTTCACCGGCGCCAGCAAGCGATGCGCCGGCCCCCACGGTGTCTGCTCCACCCGCGAGTCTTGATCCTGTTTATCCTCGGCGCGCAACGCTTCGCTCGTTCCCGGTCCGTGCTCGATCAACAGCTTGGCGGTGCGCGCCAGCGACAAGCGTGCTGAACCGCCGCGACCGCTGCGCAAACGTTCGGTGAGCAATTTGATCGCACTCGCGGCCATCAGATAACCGGTTGCATGGTCCAGCGCCTGCACCGGCAACGGCGTGGGTTTGTCGGCGTGCTTCCAGCGCTGCCCGGCCTCGGCGATGCCGCTGCTCATCTGCACCAGGCTGTCGAAGCCACGGCGGTTCTGCCACGGGCCGCTCCAGCCGTAGGCGTTGAGGCAGACGTCGATCAGCCCCGGGGCCAGTTGTCGGCGGCGTTCGGTGCCGAAGCCGAGGTGTTCCAGCGCATCGGCGCGGTAGCCGTGCAGCAGGATGTCGGCGTCGTTCAACAGGTTTTCAAACACTGCACGATCAGCCGGTTGCTGCAGATCCAGCCGCGCGCAGCGTTTGCCGAGGGTGACTTCCGGCACCACGCCCGGCTCGTTCCAGGTCGGTGGATCGATGCGCAGCACCTCGGCCCCCAGGCCCGCGAGAAAGCGGCTGGCAGTGGGGCCAGCGAGCACGCGGGTCAGGTCCAGCACCTTGATTCCGGCCAGCGGTTGCGCCACTGAGCCTCGCCACGGTTTGAGGATTTCTTCCTGACCGGCGCTGAAATGCACCAACGGTTCGGCATTCACCGCCAGCCCCTGCGGATGCTGCTGCCACTGCGCCCAACCGCGCATTTGCGCGGCGCAACCCTTGGCCTCGACCACCGCTTGCTCCAGCTCGGTACTGCTCCATTGCGCGACTTTCGCCGCCATCGCGGCACGGTCGGCGCAGGCACCCAGCACGCGTTCGGCGGCGGTGCGGTGATGCGGGGCGTTGGTGTGCAGGCGGATCCAGCCGTCCTTTGTCGCGTAGTCGCCGGCCACCGGATCCCACAGCGGCGGGACTTCCCAGCCCATCGGACGTAACGAAGTGGCGAACCAGAACGAGGCCAGTCTTCGATCAACTTCCACGGCGGGCAGGTGTTGGGTGTGTTGCTGGAGCAGTTCGGCGACGGCCTGACCGGCAGCGCCGATGCTGGCACAGGCCAGGTCGGTGACGGCGAACGCCGAGGGCAGGGCGCCACGGGCGGTAAACGGAATCGGCGTGCGCGACAAGCCGAGTGCGGCTTGAATGGACGTGAGTAAATCAGTCATCGAAGGCCCTCCGGGAGAGAGGGCGATGATAGTGCAAAAAAATCCTGGGCCAGATGAAATTCAATTGTAGGAGTGAGCCTGCTCGCGATTGCGTCGTATCAGTTGATGCATCTGTTAACTGACTCACCGCTATCGCGAGCAGGCTCACTCCTACAGGGGAAATGTGTGGCGTTACACGCGGAACTGATCCATCAGCTTCATCTGCTGGCTCGCCAGGGCATTGAGCTGGCTGCTGATCGCCGCCGATTCAGTGGCCTGCTCAGTCAGCGTTTCCGTCACGGTGCGAATCGCCGAGACGTTGCGGTTGACCTCTTCGGCCACCGCGCTCTGTTGTTCGGCGGCGCTGGCGATTTGCAGGTTCATGTCGCTGATCACTGTGACGGCATCGCTGATCTTGCCCAGCGCATCCACCGCCTGACGGATCTGCCCGGCGTTGTTGTGCGCCTGAGTCTGGCTCGAATGCATGGTCGCGACCACGCCACGGGTGCCGGTCTGGATGCGCTCGATCACGATGCGGATTTCCTCTACCGAATCCTGGGTGCGCCTGGCGAGGTTGCGCACTTCATCGGCCACCACCGCAAAACCACGGCCGCTTTCACCGGCGCGAGCCGCTTCGATGGCAGCGTTGAGCGCCAGCAGGTTGGTCTGTTCGGCGATGCTGCGGATCACTTCCAGCACCGAGCCGATTTGCTCACTGTTGACCGCCAGCGCTTCGACTTCGGTCACTGCTTTGCTGACTTCATCGGCCAGTTGATTGATGTCGCGGGTGCTGCGCTCGATGATCGACATGCCGTCCTTGGCCGACTGATCGGCACCCTTGGCGGCGTTGGCCGCGTTCGAGGCGCTGTTGGCAACGTCGTGGGCGGTGGCGCTCATTTCGTTGGACGCGGTGGCGACCTGATCGATCTCGCGGAACTGCACCTGCATGCCTTCACTGGTCTGGCGGGCGATTTCCGAAGACTGGTCGGCGGTGCCACGGGCCTCGGTGATGCTCTGCTTGATCTGCGCGATGGTCGGTTGCAGCTTGTCGAGGAAGCGGTTGAACCAGTTCACCAGTTCGCCCAGTTCATCCTGCTTGCTGTAGTTCAGACGCTGGGTCAGATCGCCTTCACCGCTGGCGATGTTCTTCAGCATGTCGGCGACGCTGTTGATCGGCCGGGTCACGCCCGACGCGGTGAGCCAGATCAGCAGCAGGCCAACCAGGCCGGCGACGACCGCCACCAGCAGCGCGGTGATCACGCCGGTTTCCTGAGCATCGTCGACCACCGCTTGCAGCTTGACCGAGTCGGCCAGCAGCACCTGTTTCGGCAGGTCGATGATCACGCCCCAGGCCCGCGAGTTGCCAATCGGATCGACCGGGTACACGGCGCGAATCAGGTCGCCCTGTTCGAGAATCTTCGGTGTGCCGCTGCTGACCAGTTGCAGCAGGTCCTTGCCGTCGGCGCCGAGGGTGTCGCTGATCTTTTTACCGACCTTGCTCGCGTCGGAACTGTCGGCACCGAGCACGCCGCTGCCGGAGACGATTAGCATGTGCCCGGCGTTGTTGAACAGATTACGCTGGGACTCCACGGCCGCCGCTTGCAGGGCATCGAGGGCAATGTCGACCCCGACCACGCCGATGGCCTTGCCGTCGACGATCAGCGGCACGGAAATGGTGGTCATCAACATTTCCTTGCCGCCCACGGTGTCGGCGTACGGGTCGAGCAGGCAGGTGCGCTTGCTGTCGCGAGGGCAGGTGTACCAGCTGTTGTACGGTGTGCCGCTGACACTGAGGGTGGTCTTGGTCATGTCTTCTTCGACCATGATCGTGTTCAGCGCGGAACCGGCAGCGCGGCTCCAGTAGGTCGCAAAACGCCCGGCTTCGTTGGACTGGTGCGCGGCGTCGCTGACGAACTCGCTGTCCTTGCCATCGAGGCCGTTGGGTTCGAAGGCGAGCCAGATGCCGAGCACCTTGTCGTTGCGCTCGAACGCGGTTTTCAGGCTCAGGTTCAACTCCTCACGCAGGGCGCCGGCGTCCAGCGAGCGCTTGGCGGCCATCACACGCATGTCTTTGATCTGGTCGGCCAGGGCGGTGATCACCGTCAGGCTCTCGCCAAAAGTCTTCTGCACCCGCACCGCTTGCTCGCCAGCCTTGGCCAGCAACAGGTTCTGCACACTGGCGGTGAGCATCTTGCTGCTGGAGTCGTTGACCAGGTCGTCGTTCTGGTTGGTCTGGTAAATGTTCATGCCGACGATCAGCGCGACCACACCGAGCAGACACAGACCGGAGAGCAGGACGATTTTCAGGCGAATGGAGAGAGAGTCGAACATGGGGCGATCTCGTGAATGAATGAGCAGGTGGCCCGGGCGGAGTTACCGGTTCGCCAAATCCATTCAGCGCCATTCAATGCTCATCGGCGCCGGGCGAGGGCGCATGAGGCGATTACCGACGAACGGTCAGCGCTAAACGTTTGCGCAGGGGATTGTGCTGAAAAGGCGATTAATTACAGGGAAGTTTCAGTGTGGAGTCGCTGCTGAAACGTGCCGATGTGGCAGGGCCTTTTGTGGTGAGGGGGCTTGCCCCCGTTGGGGCGCAAAGCGGCCCCAGAACCTGTAAGCGAGTATTTTCAGGAAAACCGCGTTCAAGGATTTTGCGTCTGCTGCGCAGCCGAACGGGGGCAAGCCCCCTCGCCACAAAAGCCATTCACCTTAAATAGCGTGCGGTCAGACAGATTCCGGGAGGGCTTCGGGGCGTGACCAGATCCACAGGTTGCCCAGGGTCATGCCGGCAATCGCCAGGTACACCGGCCAGCCGTGATCGAGCATCACCAGCATCAGCGTCGCGCACAGCAGCATGCTGATTGTGGCGCTGACCTTGGCCTTGCGCGCGATGATCTTGCCATTGCGCCAGTTGCTCAGGATCGGCCCGAACAGCCGATGGTTTTCCAGCCAGGCACTCAGGCGCGGCGAGCTGCGGGTCGCGGCCCAGGCGGCGAGCAGGATGAACTCGGTGGTCGGCAAGCCGGGCACGACGATGGCAATCAGGCCGATGCCGAGGCTGACGTAGGCCAGCAGGCCGAACAGCAGACGGGCGAGTTTGGAGGTGGCTGGTTGCGGCATGGACTCAGCGGTTGCTTCTGAAGCGGGATGGAGATCTTACAGACTTACGTGGCCCCCCTGTAGGAGCTGCCGCAGGCTGCGATCTTTTGATGTTGTTTTCAATATCGAAAGATCGCAGCCTGCGGCAGCTCCTACAGGGGGATTTGTGTTGTGTCAGGCCGGTTCTGCTTCTGTGGCGTAAGCCTGTTCCAGCAGCACGGTGAAGCGGTTGAACGCATCGATCGCGCCTTGCTCGATTTCGGCTTCCTCTTCGGCAGTGAACTGCAGCGAGTCGAGGGTGCGCACGAAGCTTTTCCAGCCTTCAGCACGGCCACCTTCCGGCTCGCCCAAGTGACGGGCACCGAAGGTGTCGCTCAGCTCCAGCGCCACGGCGCGTTTGATCAGGAACGCCGCGCCCAGCTTCGAACCTTCGGAGACGAACAGCCAGCCCAGTGCGCGGGCCTTGCTCGGGTTTTTCAGCGCGCCGGCCACCGGTGCCGGGATGTCGGTGTGCAGATCCGCCAGGTCAGCCTTGGCCGCTTCCGCGCGGCAACGGGCCGGCAAGTCGGGGACGATGGCGGTCAGTTCGGCGTTGTTATAGAGGTCGACCAGTTCCGACTGGAACAGGTACTGCGCCACCACGAAACGCGCGAAGTTGGCGCGGGTTTCGAATGGTGCGTGAGCCTTGACCAGGGCGTCGAGCTTGCTGTGCGGCTCGTGGGTGATCTGGTTCAGGCGTTGTGAACGCAGGGCTTTTTCCGAAGTGGTCATGAGAGGTCCTTGAATAAAAGAGGCGCTTGATAACGAGACGAACGGGCACGTGCCGAACCGTAAAAAAAGCCCCGCGACGCGCTATCGATGCTCGCGCCGCAGGGCCGTGCGGATCAGATGTCCCAGACCAGATTGATCGCGAAGTTGCGGCCCGGCTGGGTCAGGCGATCGAGGTTGGCCGGTTGCGTCACCGAGGCTTCGCCGACGCTGTCATAACCGCGCACGTCATCCCACAGCCAGTACTTCTTGTCGGTCAGGTTGTAGATGCCGCCGCTGACGGTGACGTCGTCGGTGACTTTGTAATAGCCGGCCAGATCGAGAATGCCGAAGCCCGGGGTCTTGAACTGGCTGCTGACGCCATCTGGCGACTTGAAGTTGCTGTCGTCGACGCGGTCCTTTTTCTTCACCACGGTCCAGCTCAGCAGGCCGCCGTAGTGGTCCTGGTCGTAACCCAGGCCGAACACGCCGGTCAGCGGATTGACGCTGTTGAGCGGTTCGCCGCTGTCGTTGTTGCGCCCGTAGGCGTAGGCGATCGAGCCCTGGGTGTAGAGGCCTTGCGGCGCGCCGAAGGTGTCCAGGTTCAGACGACCTTTGACCTCGGCACCCTTGATGGTCGCGTGCTTGATGTTGCTCGACTGGAAGGTCAGCTCGTCGTAGCCCGGAGTGACCGCGTCTTCGTTGATGAAGTCGCGGTACTTGTTATAGAACACCGCCACGTCGAACGAGCCTTGCTCGAAGTTGCCGCGCAGGCCGGTTTCATAGCTTTTGCTTTTTTCCGGTTCCAGGTTCGGGTTTGGCGCCACGTTGTAGCCGGTAGTGCTGTTTTCGAAGCGGCCGTATAACGCTTTCGCGGTCGGCGTGCGGAAACCTTCGGCGTACTGGCCGTACCAGGTGTAGTGGTCGGTCAGGGCGTAGGTCAGGCCGAATTTGGGCGAGACTTTGTGCCAGGTCTTGTTCTCGTCGCTGACCGTGCCGTTGCCGTCGGCGGCCACGGTGTTGAGGAACTCCTGAGTGATGTGCGGCTTGAGCTGGGTGTAGTCGTAGCGCAGGCCCGGCAGGAAAGTCCACTGGTTCCAGCTGATCTGATCCTGGGCGAACAGGCTGTAGGTGTTGATGGTCGGGTCCGGGAAGTCGCTGGACTTCTTCAGCACGTCGGCTGCGCTGGTGGCACCGATGGCGCTGCAGCCACGGCCGACCGCCAGGCACTTGCCGTCGCCGCTGCGCGAACCGGTGACTTTCTGCTGTTTGATCGTGGTGCCGTAGGTCAGCACGTGATCGGTGTCACCGAGGGCGAAGGCCTTGTCCAGTTGTGCATCGAATACCCACTGTTTTTCCTCGTAGACCGTGTCGCGGGTGCGCAGCACTTTACGGGTCATCGGGTAGTAGAACTCTTCGGTGCTCTGGTCGGTCTTGGCGATCTGGTGGTTGAGGCTCCACTTCACGTTATCGGCCAGCAGGCTGTCGAGGGCGAAGCTGTGCTCCAGGCCGAACCGCTCGCGGGTGATGGTGTCGTTGCCGGTGCGCCACTGGTACATGCCGCCGGGCAGCATGCTGTCGGGGATGGTCGGGGCGCCGTTGAAGTATGGGCCGCCGTAGGCGCTTTTCTGGTCGGTGTCGCGATCATCCTTGTACTTTTCGTAGGTCAGGCCCAGGCGCGAATCGTCGTTGTAGTTCCAGCCGATCTTGGCCAGTACGTTGGTGGCTTTGACGTCTTCCGGGTTGGCGGCGGTGCGCTCAAGGCCTGTGCCGTTGTTGCTGCCGTAGGAATCGGTTTCGTGGCCGTCGCGCTGGCTGAGGTGCAGCAAACCGTCGAACTGCTCGGCGCGGCCGGCGACGGTGGCGGATTTCAGCCAGCTGTCATCGGCGGAGCTGTAGCCGGTTTTCAGGCGGGCGCCGACGTCTTTGCCAGGCTTGATGATGTCGTCCGGGTCGAGGGTGTAGTAGCTGACCGCGCCGCCGATGGCGTTGCTGCCGTACAGCACCGAGGCCGGGCCGCGAAGGATTTCCACGCGTTTGACGATTTCCGGGTCGACGTAGTTGCGCTGGGTCTTGGCGTACGGACCATTGAAGAAACCATCCGGTACTTCGACGCCGTCAACCTGGGTCAGGATGCGGTCGCCGTCGATGCCACGAATGTTGTAGCCGCTGATACCGCCGCGCTGGCCGGCGCCGCCGACGGACACGCCCGGCTCGTAGCGCACCAGATCCTTGATGGTGTTGACGTTGTTGCGGTCCAGGTCTTGGCGAGTCTGCACGGTGACGGTGGCCGGCACGCTGTTGACCGACTGTTCCTGGCGGGTGGCGCTGATGGTCACCTGATCCAGATTGAGTGCGCCGCCGGTGTTGCGCTTCTCCAGCACGACGTTGTTGTTGCTCAGTTTGCGGAAGCTCAGGTTGGTCCCCACCAACAGGCGCTCCAAGGCTTTTTCCGGCGGCAGCGAACCGCGCACGCCCGGCGACGACACGCCCTGACCCAGTTCTGCCGGCAAGCCGACCTGCCAGCCGGTCACGCTGGTGAAGGCATTGAGCGCCGACACCAGCGGTTGCTGGCCGATCGAGAACGAATAATCACCCATGTTGCGCGCCGGTTGTTCGGTGGCGGCCATCAGCGGTGCGGTGCCGGCCATCAGGATGGCGGCCGTCAGCAACGACAACATGCGGGAAGGGGAAGCAGTCTGGCGGGTAAGGCGAGAGGACATCGATAGCGCTCCGTGTCGCACGAATCTTTATAGGTGCTGATCCGCCTCCGAAGATGCGAATCAATTGCATTGGCTATAACGAGACGAACGGGCTTTCGCTATCGAGTAAAAATAATTCTCATTTAGTTCAGGATCACCAGCGCGGGGAATTCCTGCAGGCGCGCCGAGGTGATGTGGGCAAGGGAGCGCACCACGTCCAGCGGCTGGTCGAGGCGGTAGTTGCCGGTGACGTTGACGTCGGCCAACTGCTCATTGGTGTTGATGATCCAGCCCGGGTAGTAGCGGCGCAGTTCGGCCAGCACCTGATTCAACGGGCAGTTCTCGAACACCAGTCGGCCCTGGACCCAGGCCAGGTCGGTGGCGGCATCAAGTCTGGCCGGGCGATCGAAACCGTTGGGGCCGATGCGGATGCTTTCCCCGGCGGACAACCGCACGCGCGCGTCGTTGTGTGTGGCGCGCAGATCGACATCGCCGCGCTGCACATTGACCTGTGCCACGCCGTCCAGATAACGCACGGCGAACGCGGTGTCACGCACGCTGGCCTGTACCGGGCCGGCGTCGATTTCCAGCGGCTGGCCACGGTTGGCGGCAATCTCGAAAAACGCTTCGCCCTGATACAACCGCGCCACGCGCTGGCGTTCATTGATGGTGCTGGAGAACGCCGAGTTGGTGTTGAGCAATACCTTGGAACCGTCTTCCAGTTGCAGACGCTGGCGCTCGCCGACCACGGTCAGGTGATCGGCCTGGAGGCGCATCGGCAGGTTGCTGAAACTGAACAGGCCGAGGATCAGCACGGCGGCGGTGGCCAACGGTTTCCAGTGCGGGCGCAGACGTTTGAGCAAGGTGACTTTCGCAGGCTTCGCGGCAAGACGCTGCGCACATTGCACCACCTGCGGCCCGTTCCAGATCGCCTGGGCCTTGGCGAACGCCTCGGCATTCAACGGGTCGGCCGCCAGCCACGCATGAAATTGCCGGGTCTGCTCTTCGTCCGCACTGCCGAGCACGATGAGCCAGTCCAGAGCCTGGTCCATTGCGCTGGCGGCGTCCTGCGCCGTGTCGGGCGAAGGCGAGCGGTGGGTGTCCGTCACGGTGTTTCCTCGGGCTTCTGGCGAAGCAGTTTCTAGCGTCAAGCTGCAAGCTGCAAGCCAGATGCGTGTACTGCTTTTCGTTTTTACTTGGAGCTTGAAGCTTACAGCTTGCCGCTGCTGTCGTGTCGTTCGGCGACGCCGATGCAAATGCTCATGATCAACTTCAGTTCCTTCTGCACGGTACTGAGGGACACGTTCAGTTCGTCGGCGATTTCCTGATAACTGTGCCCGTGCAGGCGGCTGAGGATGAAAATCTGCTGCTGACGCGGGCTGAGTTGACTGAGGCTCACGTTCAGGCGCTCCAGCAATTGTTCGGCGTGGGCGGCGTCTTCGGCGCTGCTGGCGGGGGCGGCGACGCTGTGCACCACCTCTTGCGGCACGTCATCGAGCATGGTCCGCGAATGGATCTTGCGCGCGCGCAGATGATCCAGCGCCAGGTTGCGCGCGGTCTGGAACACGAAGGGTTCAAGGTGATCGATGGCGCGCTCGCTCAGCGCCCGCGTGACGCGCAGGTAGGTTTCCTGCAGCAGGTCTTCGGCGGTGCTGTGGTTGTTGACCATCCGCTCGATCGTGCGCAACAGGGAGGTGCGCTGAGAGAGGAAGACGTGGTTGAAGCGCGATTGACTCACGGGGGAACCTGATCCATTTTGAGCGAATGATAATGCTTATCATCCAGTCGGGTGGTCAAGTGTTGTTTTTGAACGAAGCAGGCAAATGTAGGAGCTGCCGAAGGCTGCGATCTTTTGATCCTGCATTTAAAACAAGATCAAAAGATCGCAGCCTTCGGCAGCTCCTACAGGGGAGTGGCGCTAAGTTACTCCGCGTTGCAGAGCGCCAGGCAGTTATCCAGCATGCGGTTGGAGAAGCCCCATTCGTTGTCGTACCAGGCCAGCACTTTCAGCAATTTGCCGCTGGCTTTGGTGTGGTTGGCGTCGAAGATCGACGACAGCGGGTTGTGGTTGAAGTCACTGGAAACCAGCGGCAACGTGTTGTAACCCAAAATTTTCGAGTGCTGGCTGGCGGCTTTCATCAGCGCGTTGACTTCGTCGGCCGAGGCTTCGCGTTTGAGCTGCACGGTCAGGTCCACCAACGACACATTGATCACCGGTACACGCACGGCCATGCCGGTCAGTTTGCCCGCCAGTTCCGGCAGCACCAGGCCTACCGCTTCGGCGGCGCCGGTCTTGCTCGGGATCATGTTCTGCGTGGCAGAACGCGCGCGGTACGGGTCGGTGTGGTAGACGTCGGTGAGGTTCTGGTCGTTGGTGTAGGCGTGAATGGTGGTCATCAGGCCGCTTTCAATGCCCAGCTCGCGATGCAGCACCTGCGCCACGGGTGCCAGGCAGTTGGTGGTGCACGAAGCGTTGGAGATGATCTGGTGCGACTGGCGCAGAATGTCGTGGTTCACGCCGTAAACGACGGTGGCGTCCGCGCCTTTGGCCGGCGCCGAGATGATGACTTTGCGCGCGCCGGCAGTAATATGCGCGGCCGCTTTGGCGCGGTCGGTGAACAGACCGGTGCATTCGAACACCACATCGATCTTTTCCGCGGCCCACGGCAGCTCGGCCGGGTTGCGAATCGCGCTGACCGAAATGCGGTCGCCATTGACCGTCAGACTCTCATTGTCATGGGCCACTTCGGCGTCGAATGTGCCATGAACGGTGTCGTACTTGAGCAAATGGGCGTTGATGGCGCTGTCGCCCAGATCGTTGATAGCGACGATCTGCAAATCCTGTCGATAGCCTTGGGTATACAGTGCGCGCAGGACATTACGGCCGATACGGCCAAAACCATTGATTGCAATTCGAAGAGTCATTGAACAGCGCCGCCGTCGTTTTGTTGTTGGAATTACAAGATTATTCGCATAAAAATAGAAAACAAGCCTTTTTAGTGGCAATATTTTGTTTTATCTACAACGAGTGACCTGAATCAACTGGTCCGAATGGTCAAAAAAGCCGTCTGTCATTCCAACAACAGCGGCGTTTGATCAGCATAGACAATCAGGTCGCCACATCCGTTAGCCTGGAGTTCTACACATGCATCCCCGCGTTCTTGAGGTCACCGAACGGCTTATCGCCCGCAGCCGCGCCACGCGTCAGGCTTACCTTGCACTGATTCGCGGTGCCGCCACTGACGGGCCGATGCGCGGCAAGCTGCAATGCGCCAACTTCGCCCACGGCGTGGCCGGGTGTGGCAGCGAAGACAAGCACAGCCTGCGGATGATGAACTCGGCGAACATCGCCATTGTTTCGTCGTATAACGACATGCTCTCGGCACACCAGCCGTACGAAGTGTTCCCGCAACAGATCAAGAACGCCCTGCGCGAAATCGGTTCGGTCGGCCAGTTCGCCGGCGGTACGCCAGCGATGTGCGATGGCGTGACCCAGGGCGAGCCGGGCATGGAACTGAGCCTGCCGAGCCGCGAAGTGATCGCCATGTCCACAGCAGTGGCGCTATCGCACAACATGTTCGACGGCGCGCTGATGCTTGGCATCTGCGACAAGATCGTGCCGGGGCTGATGATGGGTTCGCTGCGCTTCGGCCATCTGCCGACGATCTTCGTTCCGGGCGGGCCGATGGTCTCGGGGATTTCCAACAAGGAAAAAGCCGACGTGCGGCAGAAGTACGCCGAAGGCAAAGCGACCCGCGAAGAGCTGCTGGAATCGGAGATGAAGTCCTACCACAGCCCAGGCACCTGCACCTTCTACGGCACCGCCAACACCAACCAGTTGCTGATGGAAGTCATGGGCCTGCACTTGCCGGGCGCCTCTTTCGTCAACCCGAACACGCCGCTGCGCGACGCCCTGACCCGCGAAGCCGCGCATCAGGTCACGCGCCTGACCAAGCAGAACGGCAACTTCATGCCGATCGGCGAAATCGTCGACGAGAAGGCGCTGGTCAACTCGATCGTCGCGCTGCACGCCACCGGCGGCTCGACCAACCACACCCTGCACATGCCGGCGATCGCCATGGCGGCGGGCATTCAACTGACCTGGCAGGACATGGCTGACCTCTCCGAAGTCGTGCCGACCCTGAGCCACGTTTACCCGAACGGTAAAGCGGACATCAACCACTTCCAGGCGGCGGGCGGCATGTCGTTCCTGATCCGCGAACTGCTCGAAGCCGGCCTGCTGCACGAAGACGTCAACACCGTGCTCGGCCATGGCCTGAGCCGTTACACCAAAGAGCCGTTCCTGGAAAACGGTGAGCTGGTGTGGCGCGAAGGCCCGATCGAAAGCCTCGACGAAAACATCCTGCGTCCGGTGGCCCGTGCGTTCTCGGCCGAGGGCGGTTTGCGGGTGATGGAAGGCAACCTCGGGCGTGGCGTGATGAAAGTCTCCGCCGTGGCGCTGGAAAACCAGATCGTCGAAGCGCCGGCCATGGTGTTCCAGGATCAGCAGGACCTGGCCGATGCGTTCAAGGCCGGTCTGCTGGAGAAGGATTTTGTCGCGGTGATGCGCTTCCAGGGCCCGCGCTCCAATGGTATGCCCGAGCTGCACAAGATGACGCCGTTCCTCGGTGTGCTGCAGGATCGCGGCTTCAAAGTCGCGCTGGTGACCGACGGGCGCATGTCCGGCGCGTCGGGGAAAATCCCGGCGGCGATACACGTCAGCCCGGAAGCTTATGTCGGTGGTGCTTTGGCGCGGGTGCAAGAGGGCGATATCATCCGCGTCGATGGCGTCAAAGGGACTTTGGAACTCAAGGTCGACGCCGCCGAATTCGCAGCGCGCGAACCCGCCAAAGGCCTGTTGGGCAACAACATCGGCAGCGGTCGTGAACTGTTTGGCTTCATGCGTTTGGCCTTCAGCTCGGCGGAGCAGGGCGCCAGCGCCTTCACTTCTGCCCTGGAGACGCTTAATTGAAACTGGCTTTGGTCGGTGATATCGGAGGCACCAACGCGCGGTTCGCGTTGTGGAAAAACCAGCAACTGGAATCGGTTCAGGTGCTGGCCACGGCCGACCACGCCACCCCGGAGGAGGCAATCAGCCTGTACCTGAGCGGCCTCGGTCTGGCGCCGGGCTCGATCGGTTCGGTATGCCTGTCGGTGGCGGGGCCTGTGAGTGGTGATGAATTCAAGTTCACCAACAATCACTGGCGCCTGAGCCGCATGGCGTTCTGCAAGACCTTGCAGGTCGAGCAACTGCTGCTGATCAACGACTTCTCGGCGATGGCGCTGGGCATGACCCGCTTGCAGCCCGGCGAATTTCGCGTGGTCTGCGAAGGCACGCCGGAGCCGTTGCGCCCGGCGGTGGTGATCGGTCCGGGCACTGGTCTGGGCGTCGGCACTTTGCTCGATCTGGGTGAGGGGCGTTTCGCGGCATTGCCGGGGGAGGGCGGTCACGTCGATCTGCCGTTGGGCAGCCTGCGGGAAACACAACTCTGGCAGCACATCCACAACGAAATCGGCCATGTCAGCGCGGAAACCGCGTTGAGCGGCGGCGGGTTGCCACGGGTTTATCGGGCGATCTGCGCGGTGGACGGGCATGAACCGACACTCGACACACCGGAAGCGATCACCGCGGCCGGTCTGGCGGGGGACCCGATCGCGCTGGAAGTGCTGGAGCAGTTCTGCTGCTGGCTCGGCCGCGTGGCGGGCAACAACGTGCTGACCACCGGTGGGCGTGGCGGCGTGTTCATCGTTGGCGGGGTGATTCCACGGTTTGCCGACTTCTTCCTCGAAAGCGGTTTCGCCCGCAGCTTCGCCGACAAGGGCTGCATGAGCGATTACTTCAAGGGCATTCCGGTGTGGCTGGTGACGGCGCCGTATTCCGGGCTGGTCGGTGCCGGTGTAGCGCTGGAACAATCAATCCCTGTTGTGACATAAGTAACCTGTGGCGAGGGAGCTTGCTCCCGCTCGACTGCGCAGCAATCGCAACTCCGGCTAGCACGATGTCAGAGGCAAAACATCGTGGCTGCTTCGCAGCCCAGCGGGAGCAAGCTCCCTCGCCACAAAAGCTCGTACGCCATCTGTTTTTGCTCAGGCATAATCCGCCCCAATTCCAACAACAAGGATGCCTTCGAAGTGAGCTCAGTCAACAAGTCGATATTGTTGGTCGATGACGACCAGGAAATACGCGAGTTGCTGGAAACCTACCTGACCCGCGCCGGGTTTCAGGTGCGGGCCACAGCCGATGGCGCCAGTTTCCGCCAGGCACTCAACGAAGCACCGAGCGATCTGGTGATCCTCGATGTGATGTTGCCCGACGAGGACGGCTTCAGCCTGTGCCGCTGGGTGCGTCAGCATCCGCGTCAGGCGCAGGTGCCGATCATCATGCTCACCGCCAGTTCCGACGAGGCCGACCGAGTAATCGGTCTGGAGCTCGGCGCTGACGATTATCTGGGCAAACCTTTCAGCCCTCGCGAACTGCAAGCGCGGATCAAGGCGTTGCTGCGTCGGGCGCAGTTCGGCCAGGAACGCGGCGGCAGTGAAGTGCTGGCCTTCGACGAGTGGCGGCTGGACATGGTCAGCCATCGGCTGTTTCACACCGACGGCGAGGAAGTGATTCTCTCCGGCGCCGACTTCGCGCTGTTGAAACTGTTCCTTGATCACCCGCAGGAAATCCTCGACCGCGACACCATCGGCAACGCCACCCGTGGCCGTGAGCTGATGCCGCTCGACCGCATCGTCGACATGGCCGTCAGCCGCTTGCGCCAGCGCCTGCGTGACACGGAAAAACCGCCGCGACTGATTCGCACCGTGCGCGGCAGCGGCTACCAACTGGCAGCCAATGTGGTTGCCGGCAATGCTCACTGAGTCGCTGCGCCGGCTCGCCAGCAAGGTGCCGGTGCCGCGTTCGCTGCTGGGGCGGATGCTCCTGTTGACGCTGTTGGCGGTGCTGTTTGCGCAGACCTTGTCGAGCGTGATCTGGGTTTCGCAACTGCGCGCCACCCAGCTCGAAGGTCTGGTCACCAGCGCCCGTAGCCTCGCCCATTCGATGACCGCCAGCGTCAGTTATTTCCGCTCGCTGCCGGTGGCGTACCGACCGCTGGTGCTCGACCAGTTGCGCAGCATGGGCGGCACCCGCTTCGTGGTGACGCTCAACGATAAACCGCTGGGCATGGACGTGCTGCCGATCACCCCGCGCAAGGCGGCGGTGATTCAGGCGGTGGACGAAGTGCTGCGCCAGTCGCTGGGCCATGACACTGATATCTCGGTGACGTTCGTCAGCCCCGAAGACCTGCGGATTTTCAACGCCGGACTCAAGCTCGATGAGCTTCCACGTTCCTGGGCGCATTACGCGCTGACCCTGGAGCCGGTGAACCCGCCGGTGCTGGTCACCCAGATTCAAATGGCCCCGGGCGAATGGCTGTACATCGCGTCGCTGTTGCCCGAGCCCTACACCAGTCTTGAAGAACAAGGCCTGCCGGCGCAACAGGTGTGGTTCATCGTCCTCACCAGCGGCTTTTTGCTGTTGTTCATCGGCCTGCTGGTGCACTGGCAGAGTCGGCCGCTCAAGCGTCTGGCGCGGGCGGCGCGGGATCTGTCGCTGGGTGCCGACGTCGAACCGGTGGCCGAGGGTGGTGGCAGTGAAGTGGTGGAAGTGGGCCGTGCGTTCAACACCATGCGTGAGCGTATCAGCCGTTACCTGACCGAACGCAGCCAGTTGTTCAGTGCGATTTCCCATGATTTGCGCACGCCAATCACCCGCCTGCGCTTGCGCGTCGAGCTGCTGGAAGACGAGCAACTGCAAGCCAAGTTCGGTCGGGATCTGGATGAACTGGAGCTGCTGGTCAAAGGCGCGCTGCAGTGCGTGAAAGACACCGACATCCACGAGAACATCGAGCCGGTGGACCTGAATCATGTGCTCGACTGCCTGGTGGAGCCGTATCTGGCGCCCAACGGCAATGGCCGCGTGACCCAGCAAGGCAAGGCGCTGGCGGCGTATCCGGGCAAGCCTCTGGCGTTGAAGCGCTGCATTGGCAACCTGATCGACAACGCGTTGAAATACGGGCAGAACGCGCACCTGCACGTCGACGATGATGAGCGCGCGTTTGTCCTGCACGTCGACGACGAAGGCCCGGGCGTGCCGGAGCAACGGCTGGAGCAGGTGTTCGAGCCGCATTTTCGTCTGGCGGGGCAGCAGCAGGGTTATGGCCTCGGTTTGGGCATTGCGCGCAACATTGCCCATAGCCATGGCGGCGAGGTGACGTTGCAGAACCTGCGTGAGGGTGGGTTGCGGGTGACGTTGCAGCTGCCGCGTTCAGTAGACTGAAGATCAAAAAGATCGCAGCCTTCGGCAGCTCCTGCATTTGGAATGCATTTCCCTGCAGGAGCTGCCGAAGGCTGCGATCTTTTGACTCTGCTTTTCTAATGTCACGGCTTGGTGACAAAACCCGCCCCCTTCGTTACAAGCCCGGCCCGGCCCGTTGTTTAGACTGCCCGCAGTCATAACAACAAAAAAGGGCCACTCCATGGACACCTTTCACCCAGGCTTCAGCAGTTGGCTGAATGCCCCTGCCCACCAGCAATGGCTCGCCGACGAAGGTCTGCGCCTGCTGGCATTCGCCAAGGCTTCAAAGCTGCCTGAAGGTTTCGGCAACCTCGACGAGCGCGGCCGTCTGCCTGCGAACGCGCAAGCCGAAACCATGAACACCGCGCGCATGACCCACAGCTTCGCCATGGCCCACATTCAGGGCCTGCCGGGGTTCGCCGGACTGGTCGATCACGGCATCGCGGCCCTGCGTGGCCCGTTGCGTGATGCGCTGCACGGCGGCTGGTTTGCGGTCGCCGAACACCGCGACGGCAACACCGGCAAGAACGCCTACCTGCATGCTTTTGTCGCGCTCGCGGCCAGCTCGGCGGTGGTCGCGCAACGTCCCGACGCCCAAGCATTGCTGGATGACGCCATCGATATCATCGACACCTATTTCTGGTGCGAAGAAGAGGGCGCCATGCGCGAATTCTTCAATCGCGACTGGCGCGAAGAAGAAGCCTATCGCGGCGCCAACAGCAACATGCACGCCACCGAAGCGTTCCTGGCGCTGGCCGATGTCACCGAAGACCCGCGCTGGCTGGTGCGCGCGCAACGCATCGTCGAACGGGTGATCCACGGTCACGCCGCCGCCAACGGTTACAGGGTCATCGAACACTTCGACCGCGACTGGCAACCGCTGCGCGAGTACAACCACGACAACCCGGCCGACGGCTTCCGTCCCTACGGCACCACCCCGGGCCACGGTTTCGAGTGGGCGCGGCTGTTGCTGCACCTCGAAGCGGCGCGGGTTAAGGCCGGCATGCTCACCCCGGGCTGGCTGGCGACCGATGCGCAAAAACTCTTCGAGCAGAACTGCCGCCACGGCTGGGACGTCGATGGCGCGCCGGGGATCGTCTACACCCTCGACTGGGACAACAAGGCCGTGGTGCGCCATCGTCTGCACTGGACTCATGCCGAGGCCAGCGCCGCTGCCAGCGCCTTGCTCAAACGCACCGGTGATGCGCAGTACGAAGCCTGGTACCGACTGTTCTGGGAATTCTGTGAAGGCCATTTCATTGACCGGTGCGATGGCAGCTGGCACCACGAACTCGATCCGCAAAACCGTCCGAGCGCCGATATCTGGCCGGGCAAGCCCGATCTGTATCATGCCTGGCAGGCGGTTCTGATCCCTCGTCTACCCTTGTCACCCAGTATGGCAACGGCTCTGGCGCAATTATCCCGGGCTGTTCCTATGTAACCATGCGGTGACATTTGCGCATCCCTTCGTTACCTGCGAAGGGAATCGCCCTGTTTAAACTCCTGTGCAGCGCAAGCACCAGACTTGCATGCATAACAACAAGAAAGGTACATCTCAGATGAATGCGATTTCTCGCCTCGCTACTGTCATTTCTGTCGCCTCCCTGTTCCCGCTCGCAATTCTGCCTCTCAGTGTTTCCGCTGCCGAATCCAAAGGTTCGGTCGAAGTCGTGCACTGGTGGACGTCCGGTGGCGAAAAAGCCGCCGTTGATGTGCTCAAGGCGCAAGTCGAAAAAGACGGTTTCACCTGGAAAGACGGCGCAGTCGCCGGCGGTGGCGGTGCCACGGCCATGACCGTGCTGAAAAGCCGTGCCGTGGCTGGCAACCCGCCAGGCGTCGCCCAGATCAAGGGCCCGGACATCCAGGAATGGGCGTCCACCGGTCTGCTCGACACCGACGTGCTGAAAGACGTCGCCAAGTCGGAAAAGTGGGACAGCCTGCTCGACAAGAAAGTCTCCGATACCGTGAAGTACGACGGTGATTATGTGGCCGTGCCGGTGAACATTCACCGGGTGAACTGGCTGTGGATCAACCCGGAAGTCTTCAAGAAAGCCGGCATCACCAAGAACCCGACCACCCTCGAAGAATTCTACGCCGCTGGCGACAAGCTCAAGGCTGCGGGCTTCATCCCGCTGGCCCACGGCGGTCAGCCTTGGCAGGACAGCACCGTGTTCGAAGCCGTGGTGCTCTCGGTCATGGGCGTTGATGGTTACAAGAAAGCCCTGGTCGACCTGGACAACAAGGCGTTGACCGGTCCGGAAATGGTCAAGGCGCTGACCGAGCTGAAGAAAGTCGCGACCTACATGGACGCCGACGGCAAGGGCCAGGACTGGAACCTGGAAGCGGCCAAGGTCATCAACGGCAAGGCCGGCATGCAGATCATGGGTGACTGGGCGAAGTCCGAATGGACCGCTGCCAAGAAAGTCGCCGGCAAGGACTACGAGTGCGTAGCGTTCCCGGGTACCGACAAGGCGTTCACCTACAACATCGACTCCCTGGCGGTGTTCAAGCAGAAAGACAAAGGCACTGCGGCGGGTCAGCAGGACATCGCCAAAGTCGTGCTGGGTGAAAACTTCCAGAAAGTCTTCAGCATCAACAAAGGCTCGATCCCGGTGCGTAACGACATGTTGAACAACATGGACAAGCTCGGCTTCGATTCCTGCGCGCAAACCGCCGCCAAGGACTTCCTGGCAGACGCCAAATCCGGCGGCCTGCAACCAAGCATGGCGCACAACATGGCGACCACGCTGGCGGTGCAGGGCGCGTTCTTTGATGTCGTGACCAACTACATCAACGACCCGAAAGCCGACCCGGCCGATGCGGCCAAGAAACTGGGCGCGGCGGTTCAGTCGGCCAAGTAATTCTTGGCCCCTGTAGGAGTGAGCCTGCTCGCGATAGCGGTTTGTCAGGTAACAGATTCATCAACTGACACACCGCAATCGCGAGCAGGCTCACTCCTACAAGGGGACGAGTTGCCCAAGTAGTCCTTTTCTCTCGTACTGGATTTCCCCATGAGTTCTGTTGCTGTGTTCAGCAAGGCCTCGCCGTTCGATGCACTGCAGCGCTGGCTACCGAAACTGGTGCTGGCGCCGAGCATGTTCATCGTGCTGGTGGGCTTCTATGGCTACATCCTGTGGACGTTCGTGCTGTCGTTCACCACCTCGACTTTCCTGCCCAACTACAAGTGGGCGGGACTTGCGCAATACGCACGACTGTTCGACAACGACCGCTGGTGGGTGGCGAGCAAGAACCTCGCGGTGTTCGGTGGCATGTTCATCGGCATCACGCTGGTGATCGGTGTGCTGCTGGCGGTGTTCCTCGACCAGCGCATCCGTCGCGAAGGCTTTATCCGCACCATTTACCTCTACCCGATGGCGCTCTCGATGATCGTCACCGGTACTGCGTGGAAATGGCTGCTCAACCCGGGCATGGGCCTGGACAAATTGTTGCGTGACTGGGGCTGGGAAGGCTTCCGTCTGGACTGGCTGATCGACCCTGATCGCGTGGTGTACTGCCTGGTGATCGCCGCTGTGTGGCAAGCCTCGGGCTTCATCATGGCGATGTTCCTCGCCGGCCTGCGTGGTGTCGATCAGTCGATCATCCGTGCCGCGCAGATCGATGGCGCGAGCATGCCGACCATCTACTGGAAAGTGGTGCTGCCAAGCCTGCGTCCGGTGTTCTTCAGTGCGGTGATGATCCTCGCCCACATCGCGATCAAGAGCTTCGACCTGGTCGCGGCGATGACTGCGGGTGGTCCGGGTTATTCCTCCGACCTGCCGGCGATGTTCATGTATTCCTTCACCTTCAGTCGCGGCCAGATGGGCATGGGCTCGGCCAGTGCGATTCTGATGCTCGGTGCGATTCTCGCGATCATCGTGCCTTACCTGTACTCCGAGCTGAGGACCAAGCGTCATGACTAGTCTCGCTGCCAAACCCGCCTTCAGCCTCAGTCGCGTGGCGATCTACGCGGTGCTGATCCTCGCGGTCCTGCTGTACCTGATTCCGCTGGTGGTGATGCTGCTGACCAGTTTCAAGACCCCGGAAGACATCAGCACCGGCAACCTGCTGAGCTGGCCGACCGTGGTCAGCGGCATCGGCTGGGTCAAGGCCTGGGCCACGGTTGACGGTTACTTCTGGAACTCGATCAAGATCACCGTGCCGGCCGTGGTCATCTCCACCGCCATCGGCGCGCTGAACGGTTACGTGTTGTCGATGTGGCGGTTCCGCGGTTCGCAGCTGTTCTTCGGTCTGCTGCTGTTCGGCTGCTTCCTGCCGTTCCAGACCGTGCTGCTGCCGGCCTCGTTCACCCTCGGCAAGATGGGCCTGGCGAGCACCACCACCGGCCTCGTCTTCGTCCACGTGGTCTACGGTCTGGCGTTCACTACGCTGTTCTTCCGTAACTACTACGTGAGCATTCCCGATGCGCTGGTGAAAGCTGCACGTCTGGATGGCGCGGGTTTCTTCACGATTTTCCGGCGGATCATTCTGCCGATGTCGACCCCGATCATCATGGTCTGCCTGATCTGGCAGTTCACCCAGATCTGGAACGACTTCCTGTTCGGTGTGGTGTTCTCCAGCGGTGATTCGCAACCGATCACGGTGGCGCTGAACAACCTGGTCAACACCAGCACCGGGGCCAAGGAATACAACGTTGATATGGCAGCGGCGATGATCGCCGGGCTGCCGACCCTGCTGGTCTATGTGGTCGCAGGCAAGTATTTCGTGCGCGGGCTGACGGCCGGCGCAGTCAAGGGGTAATCATGGCAACGCTCGAACTTCGCAACGTCAACAAGACCTACGGTGCCGGCCTGCCGGACACTCTGAAGAACATCGAACTGTCGATCAAGGACGGTGAGTTCCTGATCCTGGTCGGCCCGTCGGGCTGCGGCAAGTCGACCCTGATGAACTGCATCGCCGGCCTCGAGACCATCACCGGTGGCGCGATCATGATCGGCGACCAGGACGTCAGCGGCATGAGCCCGAAGGATCGTGACATCGCCATGGTGTTCCAGTCCTACGCGCTGTACCCGACCATGAGCGTGCGCGAGAACATCGAGTTCGGTCTGAAGATCCGCAAGATGCCGCAGTCGGCGATCGACGAAGAAGTCGCGCGCGTGGCCAAGCTGCTGCAGATCGAACACCTGCTCAACCGCAAGCCGGGCCAGCTCTCCGGTGGTCAGCAACAGCGTGTGGCGATGGGCCGGGCCCTGGCGCGGCGGCCGAAGATCTACCTGTTCGACGAACCGCTGTCCAACCTCGACGCCAAGCTGCGCGTCGAGATGCGCACCGAAATGAAACTGATGCACCAGCGCCTGAAAACCACCACGGTCTACGTGACCCACGACCAGATCGAAGCGATGACCCTGGGCGACAAAGTGGCGGTGATGAAGGACGGGATCATCCAGCAGTTCGGCACGCCGAAAGAGATCTACAACGATCCGGCCAACCTGTTCGTGGCGAGCTTCATCGGTTCGCCGCCGATGAACTTCATCCCGCTGCGTCTGCAACGCAAGGACGGTCGTCTGCTGGCACTCCTCGACAGCGGTCAGGCTCGCTGCGAGCTGCCGATGAGCATGCAGGACGCCGGGCTGGAAGATCGCGAAGTGATCCTCGGTCTACGCCCTGAACAGATTGTTCTGGCGAACGGAGAGGGCAATGGCCTGCCGAGCATCAAGGCGCAAGTGCAGGTCACCGAGCCGACCGGTCCGGACACGCTGGTGTTCGTCAACCTGAATGACACCAAGGTCTGCTGCCGTCTGGCGCCGGACGTGGCGCCGCAGGTGGGCGAAACCCTGACACTGCAATTCGATCCGTCGAAAGTGTTGTTGTTCGATGCCAAGACTGGCGAGCGTCTGGGCGTTGCGGGCCAGGCGCAGACCGAAGCACGGTCGGCGAATGTGGCGCAATTCAAAGGCCGCTGAGGAACAAGTGTAGGAGTGAGCCTGCTCGCGATGACGGTGTATCAGTCGACAGAGATGTTGAATGTAAAACCGCTATCGCGAGCAGGCTCACTCCTACAAGGAGCACGCGGTGCCCGGTCTGTCGAGCACCGCACTTTATGTAAACCACGTTGGAAAAAAACAGTTAATAACAATAAAGACGAGGATGTAGGGATGAAAAAGAAACACGTCAATGCCCGGTTGATCTGCCAAGTGTCAGCTGCGGCGGCATTGGTGCTGGCCGGCAATGCAATGGCTGCCGATGCATTCAGCTCCGATTCGAAATGGATGACTGGCGACTGGGGTGGCGAGCGTACCAAGCTGATCGAGCAAGGTATCGATATCAAGGCTGATTACGTTGGGGAAATGGGCGCCAACCTGCATGGCGGCTACAACGACGACAAAACCGGTCGCTACAGCGATCAGTTCGGTCTGGGCGTGGCGCTGGACCTGCAGAAACTCTGGGGCTGGGACAACACCCAGGCCAAGATCCAGCTGACCAACCGTAACGGTCAAAACATCTCCAACGACCGCGTTGGCGATCCGCGTGCCGGCACCTTGTCGTCTTCGCAGGAAGTCTACGGTCGTGGCCACATGGTGCGTCTGACCCAGTTGTGGATTCAGCACCAATTCTTCGACAACAAGCTCGACGTGAAGGCCGGTTACTTCGGTGAAGGCGAAGACTTCAACACCTTCCCGTGCGAATTCCAGAACCTGGCGTTCTGCGGCTCGCAAGTGGGTAACTGGGCGACCAACATCTGGTACAACTGGCCCGTCAGCCAGGCCGCGATCCGCGTGAAGTACAACATCAACGACGAGCTCTACGCGCAGATCGGTGCGTACAACCAGAACCCGTCGCAGCTGGAACACGGCAACGGTTTCAAACTCAGCGGCAGCGGCACCAAAGGTACTGTTCTTCCTGTCGAGCTGGTCTGGTCGCCGAAGGTCAACAGCCTGCCGGGCGAATACCGCATCGGTTACTACAAGAGCACGGCGGACGCCAGCGATGTGCGTGAAGACGTCAACGGTTTCGACGCGGCGACCACCGGCGACGCCTACAAGACCCACAGCAGCAAACACGGCTACTGGTTCGTCGCGCAACAGCAACTCACCAGCCACAACGGTGATGCGACTCGTGGTCTGAACATTGCGGCCAACGCCACGTTCCACGACAAGGACACCAACTTCATCGACAACTACCAGTCGGTGATGTTTGTCTACAAAGGCCCGTTCGACGCACGTCCGAAGGATGACGTCGGCATTGGCGCGGCGCGTATCCACGTCAACGATGACGTGAAGAAAAACGCCGAGCTGCTGAATGTCTCCAACGGTGTTTCGGACTACGACAATCCGGTGTTCTCGCCGATTCGTGAAACCGAATACAACTACGAGATCAACTACGGCTTCCACGTCACCAACTGGCTGACCGTACGTCCTAACCTGCAGTACATCACTCACCCGGGTGGTGTGGATGAAGTGGACAACGCATTGGTCGCTGGCCTGAAAATTCAGTCTACGTTCTGACGCGTCTGCGATAAGCTCCTCTCTATGTGCGCATATTTGCGGACAGCGAGGGGGCGTTCTCAATTGTTTTACCCGCCGCGGTCGGAAAAACAATTGAGAACGCCCCCTAGGCTGTCCGCTTTTTTTTGAGGGCTGGCGCAGCCCGTAACAGATGAATTCGGAACCGTGGCCAATGCCTGAGCATCCGCTGCAACGCTTCTTCAAATCCCTGCGCGAACGACCGGTGTTCGCCTGGGAGCGCTATCAGATGCGCGATGTGCTGGTGATCGACCATCCGCTGTGTCAGGCGGTGTTCAGTCGGCAGGGTGCGCAGTTGCTGCACTTTCAGCCACGCGGGCAGAAACCGTGGTTGTGGTGCGCGGCGAAGTGGCCGCACGTTGGCGCCATTCGCGGTGGCGTGCCGGTGTGCTGGCCGTGGTATGGCCGTCATCCGAGTGAAAACGCCTGGCCGTCCCATGGTTGGGCGCGGCTGCTCGACTGGAAATTGATCGACAGCAGCAGTGCCGACGACGGCGTGCGCCTGCATTGGCAGTTGCAGTTGTGCGACTGGCAGGCGGACCTGCATGCGCATCTGGGCGAACGCATGGAGTTGCGCCTGAGCACCGAGCATCAGGACGACATGCCGTGCCAGTTGAGCCAGGCTTTGCACGCTTACTGGCGTATTGGCGATGTCGGCGAGATAGCGCTGTCTGGGCTAGAAGGTGCGCAGGGTTACGACCAGTTGAGCCGCCAGTCCTGCCAGCAGGAAGGCGAGTTGCGCGTCGATGGCGGTTGTCAGCGGGTGTTCCAGCACGACGGCGAATTGCAGCTCAAGGATCATGCCTGGCAGCGCGAGCTGTGCATCGATACCGGCGACAGTGCCGACACCGTGGTCTGGCACCCGGGTTCACGGCCATTGTTGGGCGTGAGCTGGGATGAAGTGGCAGAGTTTGTCTGTGTCGAAGCGGCGGCCGGCGGGACGGACAGCCTGCATCTGGCGCCGGGGGAGAAGGCGCATTTGAGTTTGCAGGCGTGGGCAGCAGCATGAAAATCAACAGATCGCAGCCTTCGGTAGCTCCTGCATGGGGTGGCGTACACATCATGCAGGAGCTGCCGAAGGCTGCGATCTTTTACGCGAAGCGTCCTAATTGAACTCGTCACCCACCGGATACCGGCTCGCATTCAAGCTCTCTTTGATCTTGCGCAGATGCGGCTGGAAATCCACCCCGCGACGCAAGGTCATGCCGGTCGCCAGCACGTCCAGCACGGTCAGCTGAATGATCCGCGAGGTCATCGGCATATAGATGTCGGTGTCTTCCGGCAGCGGAATGTTCAGGCTCAGGGTGCTGGCCTTGGCCAGTGGCGAGTTCTCCGCCGTCAGACCCAGCACCGAAGCGCCATTCTCCCGGGCGATGCGCGCCACTTCCACCAGCTCGCGGGTGCGGCCGGTGTAGGAAATGATCACGAACAACTCACCGGTATGCGCCACCGAAGCAATCATTCGCTGCATCAGCACATCCGCATGCGCGGTGACGGCGAGGTTGAAGCGGAAGAACTTGTGCTGCGCGTCCAGCGCCACCGGTGCCGAAGCGCCGAGGCCGAAGAAGTGGATCTGCCGCGCCTGGATCAACAGGTCGACGGCGCGGCTGATCAGGTTCGGGTCCAGCGCCTGGCAAGCGCTGTCCAGCGAGGCGATGGCGCTGCCGAAAATCTTCTGCGTGTACGCCTCGGGATTGTCATCGGCCTCGACCGCGCGGCTGACATACGCCGCGCCACTGGCTAGGCTCTGCGCCAGTTGCAGCTTGAGTTCAGGGTAGCCGCTGACACCGAACGAACGGCAGAAACGGTTGACCGTCGGCTCGCTCACCGACGCCGCCTGGGCGAGGGCGGCGATGCTGAAGCGGGTGGCCTGCTGCGGGTTGAGCAGGATCACCTCGGCGACTTTGCGTTCGGCCTTGTTCAGCTCTTCAAGGCGACTCTGGATCTGTTCCAGTAAATTTCGCACACGGTCCATATGGAATTCCTAATTCACCTGCGCAAAGTTGCGCCGGGCTATGCAAATTGGGCCTTTGATGTGGCCCGTGACGGTGGCCTATCCTACTGATGGCTCCGACCGACCACCACTCGGAATCTGTATTTTGCGAAAATGTTGTGGTTATTACTACATTTTCCCTTGAGTGATGCCTTGAAAAAAGGTATTTGTAGCTTAACTTGATAAAAGAACAAACATCATGCCTTCGATTACGGTTGAACCGTGCACCTTTGCCTTGTTCGGCGCTTTGGGCGATCTTGCCCTGCGCAAGCTGTTTCCTGCCCTTTATCACCTCGATGGCGCCGATCTGTTGCACGAGGACACGCGCATCATCGCGCTGGCCCGTGAATCCGGCTCCGAGCAGCAGCACCTGGCGTTCATCGCCGCCGAATTGCGCCGTTACGTCGGCAAAGAGCTGGACGAAGCCGTGGCCGAGCGCTTTCTGGCGCGCCTGAGCTACCTGCACGTCGACTTCCTCAAGGCTGATGATTACGTGACGCTGGCCGAAGCCGCCGGCACCGCGCAACGCATGATTGCCTACTTCGCCACCCCGGCGGCGGTGTACGGCGCGATCTGCGAGAACCTGGCCAAAGTCGGTCTGGCGGAAAACACCCGCGTGGTGCTGGAAAAGCCGATCGGCTCCGATCTGGAATCCTCGCGCAAAGTGAACGACGCCGTGGCGCAGTTCTTCCCCGAGAACCGCACCTACCGCATCGACCACTACCTGGGCAAAGAAACCGTCCAGAACCTGATCGCCCTGCGTTTCGCCAACAGCCTGTTCGAAACCCAGTGGAACCAGAACTACATCTCCCACGTGGAAATCACCGTGGCCGAGAAGGTCGGCATCGAAGGCCGTTGGGGCTATTTCGACAAGGCCGGCCAACTGCGTGACATGATCCAGAACCACCTGCTGCAGCTGCTGTGCCTGATCGCCATGGACCCACCGGCCGACCTGTCCGCCGACAGCATCCGTGACGAAAAGGTCAAAGTGCTCAAGGCCCTGGCGCCGATCAGTCCGGAAGGCCTGACCACGCAAGTGGTGCGCGGTCAGTACATCGCCGGCCACAGCGAAGGCAAGTCCGTACCGGGCTACCTGGAAGAACCCAATTCCAACACCCAGAGCGACACCGAAACCTTCGTCGCCCTGCGTGCCGACATCCGCAACTGGCGCTGGGCCGGCGTGCCGTTCTACCTGCGGACTGGCAAGCGTATGCCGCAAAAACTGTCGCAGATCGTCATCCACTTCAAGGAACCGTCGCACTACATTTTTGCGCCGGAACAACGCCTGCAGATCAGCAACAAACTGATCATTCGTCTGCAACCGGACGAAGGCATTTCCTTGCGCGTGATGACCAAGGAGCAAGGCCTGGACAAGGGCATGCAACTGCGCAGCGGACCGCTGCAACTGAATTTCTCCGACACCTGGCGCAGCGCGCGGATCCCCGACGCCTACGAGCGGTTGTTACTGGAAGTGATGAACGGCAATCAGAACCTGTTTGTCCGTAAAGATGAAATCGAAGCCGCGTGGAAGTGGTGTGACCAGTTGATCGCCGGGTGGAAAAAATCCGGTGACGCGCCCAAGCCGTATGCGGCCGGGTCGTGGGGGCCGATGAGCTCGATCGCACTGATCACGCGGGACGGGAGGTCGTGGTATGGCGATATCTGATGTGAAACTGCCCGAGGGCGTGCACGCCCATCCGTTCAAAAGCCCGGTGCTGCTGGCCGAGGGTTTGGCGCTGAACGTCGCCAAGCAACTGAACGAAGCCATCGGCGCTCGCGGCAACGCGGTGCTGGTGGTGTCCGGCGGTCGCAGCCCGGTGGCGTTTTTCCAGCACCTGGCCAAGCAGGTGCTGGACTGGTCCAAGGTCGTCGTGACCCTCGCCGACGAGCGCTGGGTGCCGGTCGAACACGCCGACAGTAACGCTGGTCTGCTCAAGCAGTATCTGCTCAAGGGCCCGGCGGCCAAGGCGCAGTTCCTCAGCCTTTACAGCGCGGCGGCCAACGTCGAGCAGGCTGCCGAACAGGCCGACCGGTTGCTCGCCGAACTGCCGCCGATTGACGTGCTGGTGCTGGGCATGGGCGATGACGGTCATACCGCGTCGCTGTTCCCCGACAGCCCGAACCTGACTGAAGCGTTACAGGCGGATGGCACTCGTCGCTGCTGGCCGATGCTGGCGCCAAGTGTGCCGCGTCAGCGCCTGACCATGAGCCGCGCGCTGCTGGCTTCGGCCAGGCACAAGATTCTGTCGATTTCCGGTCAATCGAAACTGACCACCCTGAATGCCGCACTGGCATCCGACGACGTCGCGGCCATGCCGGTTCGCGCGTTTCTGCAACCTACGTTAGAGATTTACTGGTGCCCATGAGCCAAGGAACAGCCGCTATGACAACCCCATCCCCGACCGTTTCCATGGCGGACAAAGTTGCCCTGATCGACAGCCTCTGCGCCAAGGCGCGGATCCTGCCGGTGATCACCATCGCCCGTGAACAGGACGTGCTGCCGCTGGCCGACGCCCTGGCCGCCGGTGGCCTGACGGCGCTGGAAGTGACCCTGCGTTCGCAGTTCGGTCTCAAGGCGATCCAGATCCTGCGCGAACAGCGTCCGGAGCTGGTGACCGGTGCCGGCACTGTGCTCGATCGCAACATGCTCGCGGCTGCCGAAGCGGCGGGTTCGCAATTCATCGTCACCCCGGGCATCACTCGTGACCTGCTCGAAGCCAGCGTCGCCAGCCCGATCCCGCTGTTGCCAGGCATCAGCAACGCCTCCGGCATCATGGAAGGCTATGGCCTGGGTTATCGCCGCTTCAAGCTATTCCCTGCGGAAGTCAGCGGTGGCGTGGCAGCGATCAAGGCCCTCGGCGGCCCGTTCGGCGAAGTGAAATTCTGCCCGACCGGCGGCGTCGGCCCGGCCAACATCAAGAGCTACATGGCGCTGAAAAACGTCATGTGCGTGGGCGGTAGCTGGATGCTGGATCCGGAGTGGATCAAGAACGGCGACTGGGCGCGCATTCAGGAATGCACCGCCGAGGCCCTGGCGCTGCTGGACTAAAAGTTTTTACCTGACACTTCGTTGTGTGTTCTACGGCTTTACGGTGCGCTTGGTCGGTGCACCGTTTTTTTTTGCCCGGAAAACCCATCCCCGGTAGGAGCTGCCGAAGGCTGCGATCTTTTAAAGCCAGGATCAAAAGATCGCAGCCTTCGGCAGCTCCTACAGGTGGATGGGAATCATCGTTACGCTGCGATACATAGTTACCGCACAGGCGCTTGGGCGTGGCGTTAATCTGCGTTCATCTTATGGAAGAGAGAACGTGTCATGGAACGAGATACTTCAGCCTCATCGCCACAACCGATCTATCAGTTGGCCCCCGAACAGATCGCCGGGCCGTACTTCCGCAATCCCAAGCTGCTGCGCCGCAACATCAGCGAAGGTGCCGAAGGGCTGCCCCTGCTGCTGCGTCTGAGCATCGTCGACGCCATGACCGGCGAGCCGGTGAGCGGGGCGCTGGTTGATATCTGGCACTGCAATGCGCGGGGCGCCTATTCCGGATGGAGCCGGGTCAACCCGGATCTCGAAGCCGACACCGATGCCATCGGCTCGATCCCGCGCACCGACGATGACACCTACCTGCGCGGCAGCCAGTTCTGTGATCACAAGGGGCGGGCGCGGTTTACCACGATCTATCCGGGGTTCTACGCCGGTCGGGCGCTGCATATTCATGTGGCGGTGCGCATCGTTACCGGCGGTGAATATCTGGAGGAGCGCAACGTGGCCTGGGTCGGTCAGCTGTATTTTCCCGAGGTGGTTTCGCGCTCGGTACTCGCCGCCCGGGATTATCGCGGCCGGGCTTCGACGCCGTTGAACAACGCCGAAGACAACTATTACGCGAACATGGGCGGCGAAGGCTCGACTCTGACCGTGTGGCCGATCGGCCGAGACTCTCACGAGGACGGTTTTTTCGGTCACCTGACCATCGGCATCGACACTTTCGCGGCCTCATCGCAGATCAAGCCCGAGGACTTCGACAAATACACCGTGTGAGCGAATCAGCGCAGCTCGTTGAGCGCGCGGGTCAGGGTCTGCATGTCGGCGTCGGTGGTGGTCAGCCCCGGGGTGATACGGATGCTCGGCCCGCTCGCTGCGCCGTTGCGCACCACGGTGAACAGGTTGTACTCGTTGAGCAGGCGCTCGACCATCGCCTGTTGATCGGTGTGGCGGGTGAAGCGCATCGAGGTGATGCCGCAATACAGGCGTGGATCGTCCGGGGTCATCACTTCAATGCCCGGCAGGTGCCGCACCGCGCTGACCCACAGGTTGCGCAGGTAATTGAGTCGCGCGCCTTTGGCCGCGGCCCCGCCGAGCGAACGGTGCTCCTCGAGCGCCAGCGGCAGGGACATCAGCGCCGGGATGTTCGGCGTGCTGTACGGCGTGCGCGCGCGGACGTCGCTGGCCGGAAAGTGCATTTCGCCCATGTCCGGATCGATGTCGGCAAGGCGCTGCGGGGCGATGTACAGAAAGCCCAGGGTCAATGGAGCGCCAATCCACTTGTGCAGGTTGAAGCCGGCGAACGAGATACCCAGGGCTTCGAGGTTGAACTCGATCTGACCGAGTGCGTGGGCGCCGTCGAGGATGATGTCCACGCCATGTTGTTTCGCCAGCGCGGCGATGGCCTGCACTGGCATCACCAGCCCGGTGCGGTGGGTCACATGGGTCAGAGCCATCAGCTTGAGTTTCGGGTAGCGGATGAAGGCTTCGCGGTAGGTGTCCAGCAGGCTGTCGAAACTGGCCGGATGGGTGTGGCTGATCTCGATCACGTCCACCCCACGATGCCGCGCCAGCCAGCGCATGGCGCCTTTGACCGTGTCGTATTCGAGGTCGCAGATCAGCACCTGGTCGCCCGGTTGCAGGCGGTTGTAATTGCGGATCAGCGACTGCAGGGCGTCACTGGCGTTACGGGTGAAGGCCAGGCTCTGGGCGCGCACGCCGATCGTCTCGGCCAGTTGCGCACGAATGTCGAGGCTGTCGTGCTGCTCGAAACGCTGGCGCACATACACCGAGTTGCTGGTGTTGATCAGCTCGATGTTGCGCTGGTAGTCCTCGATCACCGTGCGCGACATGCGTCCGAAATAACCGTTCTCCAGGTTCAGCGGGCCGGTTTGCGCTTCGTAGCGATCGGCGAAGGTTTGCCAGAACGCTTCGTCACGGGCACGGCGGGTGTTGTCAGGCATGGTCGATTCGGCTCAAGAGAGGAGGGCGCTTCAGTGGCGCGGGGCAGGTTTGCCGTGTTTGGCGCGTAACGGCTCGAGCAGGTCCGACAGACCGTTATGGTCGATTTCCTGCATCAGCGCCAGCAGTCCACCGAGTTCGCCATGCGGGAAGCCTTCGCGGGCGAACCAGTTCAGATAGGGCCCCGGCAGGTCGGCAATGATCCGGCCCTTGTACTTGCCGAAGGGCATTTCACGGGTGATCAACAGTTCAAGCTTTTCGGGATTCATCAATGGCAATCATCTGGATTCAAAACACTCTGGAAAATACAGGCATTCTGCATGCAGGCCAAATGACAGATCATGCAAATAACCGTGATACAGATGGTTCATTTATTTTTAAGTCATTGATAAATAACTAAAATAATCTGTTTGGAAAGCTGGCACGCACACTGCAATAACCCTTGCATCTTCAACCAACCGCAAGGAATTGAAAAATGACTGACATGAATAAAGAAGCCATCTCTGTACTCAACGACCTGATCGAAACCAGCAAGGACGGTCAGGAAGGGTTCAAGACTTGCGCCGAAGACATCAAGCATCCGGAACTCAAGGCGCTGTTCGCCAAGCGCTCGGCCGATTGCGCCACCGCCGCTGCCGAACTGCAAGCCACCGTGCGTTCGATGGGCGGTGATCCGGAAACCTCCACCAGCGTCAGCGGTGACCTGCACCGTCGCTGGGTCGACGTCAAAGCCATGTTCACCGGCAAGGACGAAGAGGCTGTGCTCAACGAAGCCGAGCGCGGTGAAGACCACGCCCTGAAGGCTTATCGCGAAGCCATCGAGAAAATCAACAAGCACAGCCTGGTCGGTATTCGTGACCTGGTTGAGCGCCAGTACCATGGCGTGCAACGCAATCACGATCAGGTGAAAGCCCTGCGTAACCAGGCTCGCGCCCGTTCGTAAGGGTTCGCAGGTTACAAAAAACGCCAGCTAGTCTGGCGTTTTTTTATGCGTGAGGGAAAAGCCAAAGATCGCAGCCTGCGGCAGCTCCTACCTTGGAATGCGTTCCCCTGTAGGAGCTGCCGAAGGCTGCGATCTTTTCAATCAGCCGATGCTGATCGCCGGCAGCGTCGGCAATGTCACAGTCTGCTGCTTGCGCGGCGCGAGGATCTCAGCCTCGCCATCCACGACCAGTTCATCACGCTGGTTGAACACGCGAGTGGCGATGCGTACGCGAAACTTCGGCAGCTTCTCGAGAATTTCCAGGCGCACGGTCAGGGTGTCACCAATTTTCACCGGCTTCTGAAAACTCATCTGCTGACCGATGTAGATGGTGCCCGGCCCAGGCAGCTCGCACGCGACCGCGGCGCTGATCAGTGCACCGCTGAACATGCCGTGAGCGATGCGCTCCTTGAACATGCTGGCCGCAGCGAACTCGGCGTCCAGGTGCACCGGGTTGTGGTCGCCCGACATCGCGGCGAACAGCTGAATGTCGCGCTCTTCGACGGTCTTGCTGTAGCTGGCGGTCTGGCCGACTTCGAGGGCTTCGTAAGGGATATTGGTAACCTGGGTCATCGGTCTTGATTCCTGTGACGGATTAAAGTGAATCCACAAAAAATTATTCGCTGCGGTGAGGGCGCCGATGGCGCAGGGCCTGGTCGATCCAGGTCAGCACATCGGCAATCACTTCGTCGCGATTGGTTTCATTGAACAATTCGTGCCGCGCCTGCGGGTAGATCTTCAGTTGCAGGTTCTGGCTGCCGGCCGTGCGCAAGGCATTGGCCAGATCTGTCAGACGCTTGCCTTCGCTCACCGGATCACATTCACCGCCGATCACCAGCAGCGGCAGGCCCGGGTCGATCTGGGCGAGATTGGACGCTTTGCTGATCTGCTGCAAGCCATCGAGCAGATCGATCCACAATTGATTGGTGCAGCGAAAGCCGCATAACGGGTCGTTGGCATACCGATCGACCTCGACCGGGTCGCGGCTCAGCCAGTCGAACGGCGTGCGTGCCGGTTTGAATTGCTTGTTGAACGAGCCGAACGACAACCACTCGATCAACGCGCTGCGCCCCTTGCCGCCCTGACGCAGTTTCTCGAAACGGGCGATCTGTCGCGCTGCGCCGTAGAGCGCCACTGGCTGGAAATTCGAACCGCTGAGAATCGCCCCGTGCAGGCTGGCGCTGTGATGCAGCAGATAGCCCTGGGCGAGGTAGCTGCCCATGCTGTGCCCGAGCAGGATGATTGGCACATCGGGGTGCTGCTGGCCAATGTGCTGATTGAGGCTGGCCAGATCGCCGATCACCTTGCACCAGCCATCGTCATCGGCGAAATGCCCGAGCGTGCCGTTATCAGCCGTCCTGCCATGGCCGCGCAGGTCCGGGGCGTACACCCCGTAACCTTGTGCGCAAAACGCTTGCGCCAGGCGCTCGTAGCGCGCGCTGTGTTCGGCCATGCCGTGAGCCAGCAGGATCACCGCTTTCAATGGCGCGGCCGGCAGCCACTGGTTGACGAAGAGGCGGCTGCGGTCACTCGCGTCCAGCCAGAAGGCGTGGTGGATCATGGCAATTCCTTTTTATCGAGCGGTAACGGCCCGCAGTCGTAGCATTGTATAGCGCGTCCGATCAGCTCACGCCACGGCAGGAAGATTCATACGATCAATGTCGCCATCGCCCATATTTGCCTCAATGGCCATAACTGCTAGTGTCCGTGAAGCTCCGCTTTTTGCTTTTTGCTTTTAAGGGATAACAGCGAAAGAGCAGAAAAGCGGCTCCCGGATCGATTCAGGTAAAGAGGACAAGAACAATGCAACCTGATTTCTGGAATGACAAACGCCCCGCTGGCGTACCGCTGGACATCGACATGGGCGAGTTCAAGTCGGTGATCGAGGTGTTTGAGCGTTCCTGCAAGAAGTTCGCGGACCGTCCGGCCTTCAGCAACATGGGCGTGACCCTGACCTACGCTGAGCTGGAGCGCTACAGCGCGGCGTTCGCCGGTTACCTGCAAGCCCACACCGATCTGGTGCCGGGGGATCGCATCGCGGTGCAGATGCCCAATGTGCTGCAATATCCGATTGCCGTGTTCGGCGCCTTGCGCGCCGGGCTGATCGTGGTCAACACCAACCCGCTGTACACCGCGCGCGAGATGCGCCACCAGTTCAAGGACTCGGGTGCGCGGGCGCTGGTGTACCTGAACATGTTCGGGCAGAAGGTCCAGGAAGTGCTGCCCGACACGGACCTGCAATACCTGATCGAAGCAAAGATGGGCGACTTGATGCCCACCGCCAAGGGCTGGCTGATCAACACCGTGGTCAGCAAAGTGAAAAAAATGGTCCCGGCGTATTCGCTGCCGCAGGCCATTTCCTTCAAGAGTGCGCTGCGCCTGGGTCGCGGCCTGGGCATCAAGCCGTTGAAAGTCGGCCTCGACGACGTCGCCGTGTTGCAATACACCGGCGGCACCACCGGCCTGGCCAAAGGCGCCATGCTGACCCACGGCAACCTCGTGGCGAACATGCAGCAGGTGCGCGCGTGTCTGGCGCAGTTGGGGCCTGACGGCCAACCTTTGTTGCGCGAAGGGCAGGAGGTGATGGTGGCGCCGCTGCCGCTGTATCACATCTATGCGTTCACCGCGAATTGCATGTGCATGATGGTGTCCGGCAATCACAACGTGCTGATCACCAATCCGCGAGACATCGCAGGCTTCATCAAGGAACTGAAGAACTGGCGCTTTTCGGCGTTGCTGGGGCTCAACACCCTGTTTGTCGCGCTGATGGATCACCCGGACTTCAAGACCCTGGATTTCTCCAGCCTCAAGCTGACCAACTCCGGTGGCACCGCGCTGGTCAAGGCCACCGCCGAGCGCTGGGAGCAGATCACCGGTTGCCGCATCACCGAAGGTTATGGCCTTACTGAAACGTCGCCAGTGGCCTGCACCAACCCGTATGGCGACAAATCGCGCCTGGGCACAGTCGGCCTGCCGGTGCCGGGCACGTTGTTGAAAGTCATCAATGACGAGGGTGTCGAGCAGCCGATGGGCGAGCGTGGCGAGTTGTGCATCAAAGGCCCGCAGATCATGAAAGGCTACTGGCACAAGCCCGAAGCCACCGCCGAAGTGCTGGATGCCGAAGGCTGGTTCAAGTCCGGTGACATCGCGGTGATCGACCCGGACGGCTTCGTGCGCATCGTCGACCGCAAGAAGGACATGATCATCGTCTCCGGTTTCAACGTGTACCCCAACGAGATCGAAGACGTGGTCATGGCCCACCCGAAAGTCGCCAACTGCGCGGTGATCGGTGTGCCGGACGAACGTTCGGGGGAGGCGGTGAAGCTGTTTGTGGTGGCGCGGGAAAGCGGGGTCAGCCTCGAGGAGCTCAAGGCGTACTGCAAAGAGAATTTCACCGCCTACAAGGTGCCGAAACACATCGTGCTGCGTGAGTCATTGCCGATGACGCCGGTCGGCAAGATTCTGCGGCGGGAGTTGCGCGATATCGCATAGAAAACCCGGAAGCGAAAAGATCGCAGCCTTCGGCAGCTCCTACATTGGAATGCGTTCCCTGTAGGAACTGCCGAAGGCTGCGATCTTTTGCTTTGAAGTCCCCTGAATCCGGGGCTTTCAGGGTGCTATAGGATTTTTGCTCTAAAATGACCGTTAGAAAGTCTTGAGTCATTAAAGTGACCATGAAGGCCGCTTTTGGCTCTAGTCGGCCCTTGGCAAAGCTGCTACTCTCGGCGCGCTTTGTGACTTCTCGGCCTGTATAAAAGCCAGATTCACCAATACAAAACACACACCAATAATAATCGCATCAAATGCGGTGAAGAATTCGCGTTGCTGAGGAGTGGGCTTCCATGATCGAAGACTTTTGGAAGGATAAATACCCGGCTGGAATTGCTGCCGACATCAATCCAGACGAGTACCCGAATATTCAGGCAGTGTTGAAGCAATCCTGCCAACGCTTCGCCAACAAACCGGCTTTCAGCAACCTGGGCAAGACAATCACCTACGGTGAACTGTACGAGTTGTCCGGTGCGTTTGCCGCGTATCTGCAACAGCATACCGACTTGCAGCCCGGTGATCGAATCGCCGTGCAACTGCCCAACGTTCTGCAGTACCCGGTCGCCGTCTTCGGTGCGATCCGCGCCGGGCTGATCGTGGTCAACACCAACCCGCTGTACACCGCGCGGGAAATGGAACACCAATTCAACGACTCCGGCGCCAAAGCCCTGGTTTGCCTGGCGAACATGGCGCACCTGGCCGAAGCCGTAGTGCCGAAAACCGGGGTCAAGCACGTCATCGTCACCGAAGTCGCCGACCTGCTGCCGCCGGTCAAGCGCCTGCTGATCAACAGCGTGATCAAGTACGTGAAGAAGATGGTGCCGGCGTATCACCTGCCCAAGGCCGTCAAGTTCAACGACGTGTTGAGCAAGGGCCACGGCCAGCCTGTGGCCGAAGCCAATCCGCACAGCAGCGATGTCGCGGTGCTGCAATACACCGGTGGCACCACCGGCGTGGCCAAGGGCGCGATGCTCACTCATCGCAACCTCGTCGCCAACATGCTGCAGTGCAAGGCGCTGATGGGCTCCAACCTCAACGAAGGTTGCGAGATCCTGATCACGCCGCTGCCGCTGTACCACATCTATGCGTTCACCTTTCATTGCATGGCGATGATGCTGATCGGCAACCACAACATCCTGATCAGCAACCCGCGCGATCTGCCGGCGATGGTCAAGGAACTGTCGAAGTGGAAGTTCAGCGGTTTTGTCGGCCTGAACACACTGTTCGTGGCGCTGTGCAACAACGAAGGCTTCCGCAAGCTGGATTTCTCCAACCTGAAAGTCACCCTGTCCGGCGGCATGGCCCTGCAACTGGCCGCCGCCGAGCGTTGGAAAGCGGTGACCGGTTGCTCGATCTGCGAAGGTTACGGCATGACCGAAACCAGCCCGGTGGCCACGGTCAACCCGATTCAGAACATCCAGATCGGCACCATCGGCATTCCGGTGCCGTCGACCCTGTGCAAAGTCATCGACGATGCCGGTGTCGAGCAGCCCATGGGCGAAATCGGCGAACTGTGCGTCAAGGGCCCGCAGGTGATGAAGGGCTACTGGCAGCGTCAGGAAGCCACCGACGAGATCCTCGACAGCGAAGGCTGGCTGAAGACCGGTGACATCGCGCTGATCCAGCCCGATGGCTACATGCGCATCGTCGATCGCAAGAAAGACATGATTCTGGTCTCTGGTTTCAACGTCTATCCGAATGAACTGGAAGATGTGCTGGCGACTTTGCCGGGCGTGTTGCAGTGCGCCGCCATCGGTGTGCCGGACGAGAAATCGGGCGAGGCGATCAAGATTTTCATCGTCGCCAAGCCGGGCGTGACCCTGACCAAGGAAACCGTGATGGAGCACATGCGCGCCAACGTCACCGGCTACAAGGTGCCGCGTTCGGTGGAGTTCCGCGACGCGCTGCCGACCACCAACGTCGGCAAGATCCTGCGCCGCGAGTTGCGTGACGAAGAGCTGAAAAAGATCAAGGCGAAGAACGCCGCGTAAAACAAAAAGCCCCGCAGATGCGG